>JAUYKS010000002.1 GCA_030699935.1 bacterium
ACCTGGTGGCCGACACCTTCAACCTCACCGAAGGCGAAAAGATGCTGCTGCTCGAGAGCGAGGTCGGCGAAGGCCTGTTCTTCGCCGGACTGAACCACGTGGCGATCAAGGTCCTGGCCAGCTACGCCGAGGACCAGATCATCACCACCAACCCGCAACAGCTCGAGGAGCTTGAGAGCGCGGGACTGCGGCCGGAAGGGGGCTAAATGGCGGGTTCGTCCAGCGGCGCACCCTGGGTGATCGTAGGGGGCGCGGTATTCGGCGCAGCGATGCTCATGGGAGCGATCGTCTTGACGGTGGCTTCGCTGGCTGGCACGGGAGGGGGCGGCACCGGAGCTATCGTCGACGCTTCGGGATGTTCCAGCAGCATCGGTACGGCCGACGAAGTCCAGAAGGTCGTCGAGAAGGAACTGGCCAAAGGCAAGGAGCCGCCGCCGGTCCTGATCCCGGCCTACAACGCCGCTTCCTCGAAGTACAAGCTCGGGCCGAAGGGGCCTTCGATCCTGGCTTCGATCAACAAGATCGAGACGGGATTCGGCACCAACCGGGGCTTTTCCAGCGCCGGCGCCCAGGGGTGGATGCAGTTCATGCCCCCCACTTGGGATGCGTACGGCGTCGACGCGGACAAGGACGGCAAGAAGGACATCCAGGATCCGGACGATGCCATCTTCGCGGCCGCCCGGTACCTTGCCGCGTCCGGAGCACCGAAGGACTGGTATAGTGCCGTCTTCGCCTACAACCATGCGGACTGGTATGTTGACGACGTACTTACGGGAGCGCAGAAGTTCGATCTGCCGCCCGCGGAAGGTTGTACGACATGAAAAAGTATTTCGTCATCGCGGTAGTGCTTGTGCTTGGACTGGCCGTGAGCCTGGTGGTATTGCTGCTCGGGAACGGCAGGCAGCCGGCGCCGGTCGGAACGTCGACCCCGGCTCCCTCTCCGTCCGTAACGGCCACCCCCGTAGACAATGGTGCCGTACTCGAGCAATACTCGTCCGAATTCGGAGCAGCCTACTTCAACTATTCGAGAATCGACGATCCAAAGTACCTCGATTCCATCCGTCCGTTCCTCGGCAAGGACTTGTATGCGGAAATAGTCGCTGATAACCGGCGCGCGGGGTCCCGGGCGACGGCACTCAGCAGCAAAGTACTGTCCGCGGAGACGACCGAGCAGGACGCGGACTCCGGCCGGGTCACCCTGCGGATTCGTTCACGGCAAGGCGAACTCATCTTGTTCAACCAGACCCTCACGTTGGATTGGACGAAACGCGGCGAGCGCTGGGTGATTACCCAGTTCACTCTGGAATCGACGACCCGTAAGCACCCGTATCTTGAGGAGTAACCATGGCTGACGAAGACCAGGGCAGGGTCGGACAGGCAATGGACGCCGCCAAGGCGGTCAAGCAGGTCGAGCAGGTCGCGAAAGCGGGCCGGGCCGCGATGCTGCTGGCGAATCCTTGGGTATGGGGCGCCGGCGTGGTGGCGGTGGTGTTCCTAGTGGCGACGGTTATCATTGGTGCGGTCCTCGTCGGGTCGGCGCCAGCCAGCGGCGGGACGGGGCAGGCTCCGGCAGCCGGGGGCACCGCCGACTGCGGCAAGCCTACCGGAACCCCCAAGGACATCATCGACAAGCTCATCCTGCCGATAGCGCACACGATAGCGTTCAAGGACATAACTCCCGAGTCGGTGGAAGCGGCGAATGACGCCCACTCGAACAGTACGACCTCAGGCAACACCTCGGAACACAAAGGACCGCCGGAAGTGGCTTGGGCGGCGGATATCTCGAATACCGGCGCCACGGCGGAGAACGAAAGCTCCATGACCCCGGAAATGGGCAAGCTGGCGGACACGCTGGCCAAGTGTTTCAACGTCAAGTGGACCGGCAGAGGGCTGGTCAATGGCTACAAGGGCGGCTACCGCTTCCAATTGATCTACGGAGTCGGTGGCGCCGAGAACGGCGGGAACCACTTCAATCACGTACATATCGGGGTTTCAAAGCAATAACATGCGCAAGAAGATCATCATCACGGTCCTGGTCTGCGGACTGCTCGCGATAAGCGTCGCGGTCGGCGTGGCACTTACGTCTCGGGATTCCGGAGGCGAACCGACTCCTGCTCAATCCGCGGTTCCTTCGGTCGTCCCGAGCGCATCACCGTCACCGCCACTCTCCGAGGTCAGGGTGTTCGAGGAGAGCATCGAGGATGCCGAGACGAAGAACCCCGTGGTCGCCCTGGTCCCGAAACAAACTCTGTACTGGCGGCTGGAGCTACTGGGTTCGGGGAAGCAGGACGGGAAGCTCGTGATCGACACTACCGTCTATTTGAAGCCGGGTCAGGACAAGCAGGCGATGATCAGGAAGCAGCGGCCGTTCATCGTGCGCTGGCTGACCAGTATCGGCCAGAAGCCGGGCACGTACATACTGCAGGTAAGGACGGAGGCCCCGCATGTCTATTAAGGTAACGGAGTCCTGATGGGCAAATACGTAGGCATCGGGTTGGCCATAGCGGGAGTAATCCTGTTTATTCCGCTGCTAATCGTCGCCGGCGCGTTGGCGTTCTCGGGCGGTGGCGGATCGCCCCAGACACAAGTAGGAACCGGCGGCGGAACCGTGTCCGGCAACGTCCAGGAGTTGGCGGGGGAGATTCTCGACCTGATCAACAAGGGGAAGGTAACCCAGCTATATAAGAGCGGCACGGGTGATACGATCGCTCAATTGAAGCGCGCCTCCAACGGGCAGAAGTTCCAGATGACTTGCGCCGAGCATGGCGGCCCGAAGGACGTCGACATCAACCCGGACATCCTGAAGGCGATCATCGAAGCGTCCAAGGTCGCTAAGGTCGACATCAGCAACATCACCGATAAGTGCCATACCAGTCCGAGCTCCAATCACTACTCGGGAGAGGCGATCGACTTGGGCTGTACCACTACCAACATCAACGCGCTAGAAAAGGCATTCAGTAAGTACGGCGGCTCAAACAATGGCGAGGTTTGTCCCGGCAGCCAACACTGGCACTACGACTTCTTGAAAAGCGGCTAGGTCGGTTTCGCCGGTTTCGTCGTGGCCGCGCATAAGTCCCTCTGCTACTCTGGGGGCATGAGTCCCGCCTCGCGCCCAACCGCCAAGAAGAAGCTCGTGCTCGCGATCGTCGGCAAGGACGACGCCGAAAAGACCGTCGCCACGCTGACCAAGCAGGACTTCCGGGCCACCCGGATCGATTCGGTCGGCGGGTTCTTGAAGGAGAAGAACGCGATCATCCTGGTCGGCACCGAGCCGAAGCACGTCAAGCAGGTCTGCGAGATCGTCAGCAAGGGCGCCAAGAGCCATAAGGAGACGCTGGCCCCGACCCCGACGATGGGCGGGCCGGGCGACTTCTATATGGCCGATCCGGTGGACGTGACCGTCGGCGGGGCGACCGTCTTCGTGCTCGACGTCGACCAGTTCAAGCGGCTTTAGGGCCTCGCGGCTCTCGCCGCGGGCCTTAGGTGATCTGATCCTCGCCGCGAGCGAGCCCCGGCGCCACCCGCGCCCGGAGTTTGGTGACCGTCTTTTTGCCCAGCTCCGTGTTGGTATGGTCGACGACCTCGTCGGCGGCCGCGGTCAGTTCGTGGGACCAGGCGGGGCTGATCACCGCGACGTTCACCGTCCCATTCTTGAACGAAACCGCGCGCATCGGCACCCCGTGGTCGAAGGCCTTCCCGAGCGCCGCGTCGCACGCCCGGCAGACCGCGCTGGCTTCCACGGGCTTCCGGATCCGGAGCCGGTTCAGCCGATCGGGCAACAGGTCCGAGACCTTACGCATTCGGCCGCTCCTTCGCGGGCTTCTCGTGCTGCCCGTCCGTCCGTTCCTTTGGACTGATCTCGATTACCTCCGCGCCTTGGCGCAGAGAGTCCGGCACCTCGGACGCTTCCGGCGTAGTGATGATCGTCTGGCCCGCCGGCAGGGCGCCTTGCAGAGACTCGGCCCGGGCCGCGTCGAGCTCCGAGAAGACATCATCGAGCAGCAGGATCGGTTCGCGCTCGGTGATTTTCGCCAGCCAAGCGGTCTCCGCCAACCGCCAGGCCAGAGCGGCGCTCCGGAACTCGCCGCCGGAGCCGAACGAGTTAAGCGCCCGTCCGTCCAGCAGGATGGTCCAATCGTCGCGGTGCGGTCCGGCCGTGGTGGTACCGACGGCAATGTCCTGCCCGCGTCGGGAGCCGAGCAGCGCCTCGAAGTCCGCGATCGGCTCGTACGCGATCGACAGCCGGCCCCGGGCGTGGCCCGAGCGTTTCGTCAGCGAGTCGTACGCCTGTTGCAGCGCGGCGGCCGACGCCGCGAAGAATTCCATCCGGCCGGCGATCACCCGATCCCCGGCTTCGGCCAATTGCACGTCCCAGACGTCCAGCTCGGCCTCGGTCGATTCGCGCGCCGCGATCTGTTCGAGCAGCCGGTTCCGCGACGCCAGCGCGCGGTTGAACTTGGCGAGCGCTTCTTGATAAGCGGCCGCTCCCTGGCCGAGTATCAGGTCGAGCGTCCGGCGGCGGCGGCCCGGCGAGCCGTCCACCAACCGACGGTCCTCGGCGGAGAATAGCACCATCGGGAAGCGGCGGCGCAGTTCCTTGGTCGGCCTCGCTTTGCCGTCGAGTTCGAACGACTTCTTGATCACCCGCCCGGAGGCATCGAGCGTGATCGCCGCTTTGTGACGAGTGATGGAGGGCCCGCCGGCGAACGTCGCCTCGACCCGCGCTTGCGATTCGCCCCAGCTCACCATTTCCGATTCGCGGCCGGCTCGGAAGCTCTTGCCGGCCGAGAACAGGAACGCCGCCTCAAGCAAGTTCGTCTTGCCCGCCGCGTTCGGCCCGACGATCACCGTCCGCTCGGGAAACGCGAAGTCCGCCTTCCGGTAGTTCCGGAAGTTACGGAGAGTCAGTTTGGCGAGTTCGAGTTCGATGGTTTCAGTCTACCGCGTTCTCGAGAGTGATCGGTTCGGCGCAATCGGCGTCGAAGACCAACGCCTCTTCCGCGATCGCTCTGCTTTGGTCCCGATACATTTTTGTCCACCAGTCCGCGGCTTCGACCTTACCGTCATTCCGAAGCGTGGACACAGCCAGGGCGGTTTCCACCGTGTACCCCGATCCGGCGGAAGGCTCTGCTTCAAGATCGGTGACATTTCCCGAGATCACTCGTTGCACTTCGTTCGATGTGGTCAGAAGCACCGTCCCAACCCATTGCTCACGAATCGCGCTCGGGGCTCCCCCGTCGGGAACATCAGTAATCCTGATTAGCGTGAAAAACTCCTGCTCCGGGTCTCTTCCGGATTCGATCCGAAACGCATCAAGCCACTGCGCGCTACCGAAGATGCCCAGTACTTCCTCCGGAAACCGGTCCATTTGCTCGATAAGACGTACCATCCTTTCGCGGGCTTCCTCGATTGACTCAATGGTCCGATCCGCGCTGGCAATCCCGGAAGAAACCATCCTTTCGATGAATTCGTCCGCCCTTTGTTCCGCTGTTTTATCAGCACTCATATTGGGTCACACCCGCAGCGGCATCACTACGTAGAGGTAGTCCTTGGCCTTGCCGCGGACCACGCAGGGATTGAGCTTGCCGTCGCTTTCGAGCGTGATCGTATCGCCGCCGACGGCGTTGAGGCCGTCCAGTAGGTACCGCGCGTTGAACGCGACCGTGTTCTCTGGGCCGCTGACCTTGGCCGGGATCGAGCTGTGCGAATCGCCGACCTGGGCGGTCTCGGCCGCCACCTCGACCTTGCCGGGCGCCACGAACGAGATCTTCACTCCGAAGCCGGCGTCCTCGGAAAACAGCGAGGCGATCCGGATCTTACCCATCAGCTCGTCGCGCTTCACGACCGCCTTGGTGGTCAGTTTCTCGGGGATGATCTGGTCGTACTTCGGGAACTCACCCTCGAGCAACCGGCTGACCAGCCGGACGTGGTCGGTCTCGAACTGGACTTGGTTCTCGGCGGTGCGGACCGTCACTTCCTCGGTCTCGACGATCCGGCCGAGCTCCAGCAACGCCTTGGCCGGCACTACCACCTTCAATTCCTCCGGCGCGGACTTCTCGAAGCGCATCGACAGTTCCGCCAGCCGATAGCTGTCGGTGGCCGCGACTTTGAGCTCCGGGTCCTTGAAGTAGAACAGCACGCCGGAAAGGATCGGCCGGGTCTCGTCCGAAGCGGCCGCGATCGCGACCTTCTGGATGATGTCCTTGATGCCGCCCGCCGACATGGTGACCGACTTGCCTTCCTTCACTTCCGGAATGACTGGGAACTCGCTGGCGGCAATCCCGTTGATCGTCGACTGCGCGCCGGTGCTCTTGATCACCAGCGTCTGCTCCTTCGTCGAGAGCTCCAGCTTTTCCTCGCCGAGATTATTCACATAGTCGTTCAGTAACCGGGCCGGAACCGTGATCGATCCTTCCTTCTCGATCTTCGCACCGATCGAGTAGTCGATCCCTAGCTCCAAGTTCGTCGCGGAAATCCGGAGGCGCCCATCCTTCGTCTCAAGCAACACGTTCGCCAATACCGACAACGTGCCGCGCGGGTTCACCATCCGGCTTACTATGCCGAGTGCTTTAGCGAATTGATCTTGGGTAGTGACTAACTTCATACACAGGTCCTGGTCGGAATTATCTAATGCACACCCCAGACAATTCCCTTCTTATATATATCCAGTTGTTGTAGTAGGTATTGGGGAAACTGGGGAAAGCGCTGGAAAGTGTCTTTATCATAACCAATCGCTATCCCCACGCCCATGTGGATGACTGGTTAGAAAAAAGTGGGTTAAAAACGCAGGACGCTCGGCGCCCGATTTCACCCACAGAAACGATTCCGTGATTCACAGCTGATTCCCAGGTTGTAAACATAGTTATCCATAGAGCCGTTCCTTGATCAGGCTCAGTTCGCGGCGGAGCGGCTCGTCCACCTCGGTGGCGTGGCCGATTTTCCCGACGGCATGGATAGCGGTCGTATGATCGCGACCCCCGAGCTCCCGGCCAATCTTCGGATAGGAAAGATTCGACTCCTCGCGCAGCAGGTACATCACCATCTGGCGCGGCTTGACGATTTCCTTGAGCCGCTTCGGGCCCTTCAGGTCCTCGACGCTGACGTCGTAGAACCGGGAGACGGCCTCGAGCACTTGGTCGCAGGAGACCTTCTTGTGCTCGCGCGAGGCCAGCATCGATCCGAGTACCCGCTCGGCCAACTCGACCGACATCGGCTCGCCGATCAACTCGGCGTTAGCGGCCACCCGGATCAGCGCTCCTTCGAGCTCGCGGACGTTCTGCTGGAACGACTTGGCGATGAACTCGCAGACTTCGTCGGAAATGTCGTAGCCGCGCTCCCGGGCCTTGGTGCGAAGGATCGCGATGCGGGTCTCGAGCTCCGGCGGCCCGAGGTCGGCGATCATGCCCATCGTAAGGCGGCTCATCAGCCGTTCCTCAAGCGTAGCGATCGCCTTCGGCGGACGGTCGGAGGTCAGGACGATCTGCTTCTCGGAGTCCTTGAGCGCGTTGAAGGTATGGAAGAATTCCTCCTGGGTCTGGACCTTTCCGGCCATGAACTGGATGTCATCGATCATCAGCACGTCGACCTTGCGGTAGCGGCTCTTGAGGCGGGCGGTCTTGTTGGCTTGGATCGCCGAGATCACCTCGTTGGTGAACTTCTCGGCGGTGACGTAGAGCACTTCCTTGTCGGTGGTGCGCCGGATCTCGGTGCCGATGGCACGGATCAAGTGGGTTTTGCCGAGACCGACCGGGCCGTAGATGAACAGCGGGTTGTAGGTAGTGCCGGGACTTTGGGCGACGGCCTTGGCCGCGGCGTGCGCGAGCTGGTTGGAGCTCGAGACGACGAAGTTGTCGAAAGTGCAGCGGACCTGCGGGATCGGTTTGCTAGAGCCGAGCGACCTGGACATCTCCGAAGCTTCTTGAAATTCGTCGGCTTCGGAATCGGCATCGGTCCCCGCGTTGAAATTCACGTTGGCTCCGGCTCCGACCCCGGCTCCGGCCGCGGCTGCTGGTCCGGCCGCCGCGGTTTCCGGACGGCCGATCTTGAAGTCGAGCTTGGTCACTTCTGGCACCTGCTTCTTCAGGGCGGCGAGGATGTCCTCGTTGAATTTCCGGTTCAGCCACTCCTTGGCGAAGACGCTCGGGACCAGGACCTGGGCGGTCGTGCCGCGGACGGCGAGCAGTTCGGTGTTCTTGAGCCACGTCGAGAAATTCGGACGCGACATGGTCACTTGAAGTTCACCAAGAACGGCCTGCCAGATTTTTTTGGAGTCCATAGATGAGGTTTTGATAAGACAGCGGATCGGTCGTGGAATCGGTTGGTGCTGTCGGCTTTAGCAATGATAACAGAGCTATCCACAGGATACACGACTCTCCTTGGCCGGGTCGCGGACGGCACGGTACACTGGACGGGTGGTTAAACGAACTTATCAACCGTCCAAGCGTCGGCGGGCCCGCAAACACGGGTTCCGGAAGCGCATGCGGACGAAAGACGGCCAACAGGTCTTGGCCCGGCGGCGGGCCAAAGGGCGCCAGCGCCTGACGGTGTCCGGGTGATCGCGGGAGCGGTGATGTTGGCCAAACCGAACCGGCTCCGGACCAGCGCGGAGTTCGATCGTGTGTTCAGCGCCGGCCGCACGGCCCATGGCAAGCTCCTGTCCGTGCGGGTCGCCGACGCTACCGAAGCTGGCAAGAGCGCTCGATTCAAGGCGGGATTCAGCATCGGCAAGACGGTCAGCCTGAAGGCGGTCGTCCGCAATCGCATCCGGCGCCGGCTCCGCG
The DNA here is from genome assembly GCA_030699935.1 of bacterium. Classification (GTDB taxonomy): domain Bacteria; phylum Patescibacteriota; class SICC01; order SICC01; family SICC01; genus JALYJZ01. Next base: position 8,781 of record JAUYKS010000002.1, read on the forward strand.
AGATCGTCCGGAGTCTCGGGCAAGACAATGCGTTCAACGCGGTCGAACTCGTCGTCTCGGCGAAGCGCCCGGCCGCGGCCGCCGACTCGACCCAGCTCCGCGAGGAACTGGAACGGCTGCTCAAGAAGACGGAGGCCGTCCGATGAAGCGTCTCGCGATCGGCCTGATCACCGTTTATCAGAAGACGCTGTCTCCCGACCACGGGATGCGAATATTGTCGATGGGCAGGAATCCCTACGGCACCTGCCGGTTCCACCCGACCTGCTCGGCCTATGCCAAGGAGGCGATCGAGCGGCACGGGCTCGGCCAAGGTATCAAACTCGCAACTAAGCGGATTTCCCGCTGCCATCCGAACGCGGCCGGCGGCTTCGATCCGGTACGAAGGTAATAGGAGGCATCCATGGAAATTCTCAAGACGATCTTTTTTGACCCGATCTTCAACGCGCTGATCGCGCTGTACAATGTCACCGGCGACTTCGGCATCGCGATCATCCTGGTGACGCTGCTGGTGCGGGTTGCCGTCGGGCCGTTCTCGGCCAAGGCGTTCAAGGCGCAGCGGCGGATGCAGGCGCTCCAGCCGGAGCTCAAGAAACTCCAGGAGAAGCACAAGGACGACCGCGAGGCCCTGGCCAAGGAGATGATGACGTTCTACAAACAGGAGGGCATCAACCCGGCCTCGTCCTGCCTCCCGACGCTGGTCCAGATCCCGTTCCTGATCGTGCTCTTTTTCTCGATTAAGGACATCATCGCCGGCAAGGCGTTCGACCATCTCTACTCGTTCGTGGCGAATCCCGGGACGGTCGACCCGAGCTTCCTCGGATTGCTGGATCTCTCGACGATCGGTCTCGAGCCGTCGAACATCATCCTCGGCGTGGCTACCGCGCTCGTGATGTTCTGGCAATCGAGGATGCTGACGCCGAAGGGCGTCGACATGCCCGGCATGAGCCGCAACATGATGTTGTTGTTCCCGGTGTTGACCCTGGTCTTCTCGGTGACGCTGCCGGCAGCCCTGCCGCTCTACTGGGCCAGCTCCACGGCCTTCACGATCGCTCAGCAGTACTACATCATCCAGCGGATGCCGTTGGCGACGGCCAAGGCGGAGGCGAGGCAGGACTGGAACGTGATCAACCCGGAGGACCCGGTCGACGGTAACGGGAAGTCGGCCGCGAAGCCGGGCAAACAAAAGGCGATCAAGGGTGCCACGGTGACCGTCCGGAAACGGAGTGGCAAGTGACGGACGGGACTGACGCCGCAACGGACGCCAAGACCCTGACCCAGCCGCGGGAGATCCTGGCGGAGATGTTGGCCAAGATGGGCATCGACGCCACGGTCGAGCAGCGCGAGGACGATCCGCCGCTGCTGGAGATCGGTTCCGAGGATCCGGGCTCACTGATCGGGCATAAGGGCGAGATCGTCCGCTCGCTCCAGCACGTCCTGCGCGTGATGACGGCCCGGGCCGGCGGCTCGCCGACGGCGATCGTCGACGTGGACGGCTACCGCAGCCGCCAGCAGTCGCAGCTCAAGGAAACCGCCAAAGAGAAGGCCGAAGAAGTGAAGAAGACAGGGCGCCTGGCGGTGCTCCCGCCGATGACGTCCTACGAGCGGCGGCTGGTGCACGTGGAGCTGCGCGACGACCCCGACGTGACCACCGAGTCGATCGGCGAGGGCGGCGGCCGGCGCGTGATGATCAAGAAGCCGGAGTAGCGGTTCGCGGCGGAACGGGTGCCCGGGCTTCTGCGGGGGACTCCGTACACCTTTTTCGTTACTTCCAAACATCTGCAATCTTTTGCAGATGTTTTGCAGATTCTCGGAAGTAACGAAAAAGAGGTATGCCGAACCTCTACAATGGACGCATATGAGGACTGAGCGAGCATGAAACGAGCATGAAAACGTTCTGGCGGAAACTCGGAGCGAACCGGCCCGAGCGCTTGGTCCGGGCGCTGCTACTGCTCGTCGTATTCCTGCTGCCGATCGGCAGCGTGCTGATCCTTTCCGAAGCGCGATCCGAGGTCGCCGGCGCGCGGAACAGTTTCGCGGTGCCGGTGCTATACGCGATCGAGCTCCTGATCGTGGCGGCGGCGCTGCTTTGGGCGCGGCTCCGGCCGCGGGCGGACGGGTCGGGCGAGGGCCCCAGCGAGAGCTCGAACGGAACGGCCGGACTCTATATGCCGCTGCTCGGCCTGATCGGTCTGGCTGCCGCCGCGACCCTCTGGGCACCCTGGCCGTTCTTGGCCGGCATCGGGTTGGTCCATCTCTTCGTGGCATTCCTCTTCGTGTACGTCCTGGCGCACGAGTTCCGTGACCGCGCGTTCTTTGAGAAGGTGCTTTGGACGCTGACCGCCGGCGCGGCGATCCAAGCCGTCTGGGGTATCGGGCAGTTCCTGATGCAGCGGGACTTCGGGCTTTGGTGGCTCGGCGAAAGCGACATCGCGCCGGGGCGCGCCGGCGTAGCGAAGCTCGTCGCGGACGGGGACACGTACGTCCGGGCGTACGGCAGCCTGCCGCACCCCAACCTGCTCGCAGCCTATCTTTCGGCGGCGGCGTTCTGGGTCGGCACGGTCGTGTTCTGGAAGGACGGCCGGTCGCGGCTAACCAAACTGGGTTACGTCCTGCTGCTCGGGCTGCTCGGGGCGGGCCTCCTGGTGACGTTCTCAAGGGTCGCGATCGTCGCCACGCTGGTTGGCGGCGCCTTAGTCGCCCTGTTCTCCTGGCGCCGCTGGAAGCGACTTCCTTGGCCGGCCGCCATGGGCGCGCTGGTCACCCTCGTAGTCGCCTTGGCCCTGACGCCGTACTGGCAAGGGCGGACTGTCGTGGAGTCGGCCCGCGAGACCGGCGTGTCCAACCGGACGGTCGGGTACGGCCAGGCCGCCAAGATCATCGCCGACCAGCCGCTCGGCGTCGGGGCGGGGAACTTCGTGCTGGCGGCCCGGTCGCTCGACCCTGGCCGCCCGGCTTACCAATACCAACCGGTGCACGCCGTCCCGCTGCTCGTGCTGACCGAGCTCGGCGTCCTCGGCGGCGCGATGCTGCTTTGGTTCGCGGTCCGGCTCGGCCGCCGCTTCCACGACGGTACTCGTCTTGGCGCCTCGCGCGACCGGCGCCAACGCTCGATTGAGTTCACGCTGTTCACGCTCACCGGAGTCTTCACGCTGATCTCGCTCACCGACCACTTCTTCTGGAGCCTGTCGCAAGGGATGCTCCTAGGCGGTGTGTTGGTCGCGGCGCTGATCGCGACGGCCAGTGCGGACCGACGGCCCGCCCGGACCCGGCGTCGTTCCTGACTGCTACGATAGGGTCATGGCTAAACGGAAGTTCGACGTGCAAGTCACCGGCGAGGGGCACTACGGCGCCGCGTACGATACGTTCCAGCGGTTCAGCTCGTACTTCTATCAGATCGATTTCACCCGGGCCGCGAACCCGAAGACGGTCCTCGAGATCGGCATCGGCAACGGCCTGGTGGCGGACTATCTGAAGCGCGCGGGCTACAAAGTCACGACCTGCGACTTCGACAAGCGCCTGAAGCCGGACGTCGTCGCGGACATCCGCGACCTCAACGCGATCAAGCGCAGCAGCCACGACGTGGTCATCGCCTGCGAGATCCTCGAGCACATCCCGTTCGACGACGTGCCGCAGGCGCTGGCGGAACTGGCACGCGTCGCCAAAAAGCGGGTGGTCATCTCGGTGCCGCACTCCTCGTTCACGTTCGAGCTGATCGGCGCGGTATCCAAGACGTACGGACCGGGCAAGACGATCCGGCTGCCGATCCGGATTCCGCAGTTCCTGGCCGGCGACGTGCACCGGCGCAACCCCGAACACTATTGGGAGCTGGGCCGGCGCGGGTACTCGGTGCGGAAGTTCAAGAAGCTGCTCCGGAAGCATTTCAAGCACGTCGCGAAGGACTTCCACCCCCACCTCAATCCGTACCACCGACTCTTCATCCTCGAGGTCTGATGGCAAAGCCCGCGTCGACTAAACCCGCCTCCGCCACCAAGCGCATCGCTTACAACACGGCCGTCCAGACCGCCGGCCGCGTCGTGGTGATGTTCCTCGGCCTGGCCTCGGTCGCGATCCTCACCCGCTACCTCGGCGCCGACGGATACGGAAAGTTCACTCTGGCCCTGGTCTACCTGTCGTTCTTCGGCATCGCCGCGGACATGGGCCTGTTCACGATCGCCGTCCGCGAGATGAGCCGTGACGAATCGCGAATGCAGGAGATCGTCTCGAACACGCTGGCGCTGCGGGCCCTGCTGGCCGTGGTCGTGTTCAGCGCCGCCTTTGGCATCGGCTGGCTGCTGCCGTACACGCCGGACGTGAAGATCGCGATCGGCATCGCGGCCGGGGCGCAATTCTTCGGGCTGCTCAACTCGGCGCTAATCTCGCTGTTCCAGACCAAGCTGATCATGGGGCGTTCCGTGGTGGCCGACCTTGTCGGACGGACCTTCGCGCTGGGCGCGGTGATCGCGGTCGCGGCGATGAACCTCGGCTTCTACGCCGTCGTCGGCACGGCGGTGATCGGCTCGTTCGTGACCTTCCTGGTCTCCAGCCTGATGATCCGGAAGTTCGTGGCGTTCAAACTGGCCTTCGACGTCGGGCTTTGGAAAAAACTACTGAAGGCGTCGATCCCGTACGGTGCCGCCCTGGTGATCCTCCACCTCTACCTGCGCTCCGGCATCTTCATGTTGTCGCTGATGCGTACGACCGCCGAGGTCGGGATCTACGGCGCGGTCTTCAAGGTCTACGAATTGGTGATGGCAGTGCCCGGCTTCTTCAACAACTCGGTCTTCCCGGTATTAGTGCGGCGGCTCAAGAAAGGGACGGCCGACGCCAACGCCATGGTCCAGAAAGTATTCGACGCCCTGGTGGCGGGCGGGGCCGGGGTGGCGGCCGGCGGTATCGTGCTGGCACCGCAGATCATGCAGATCGTCGGCGGCCAGGAATTCGCGTCCGGCGCGGGCGCCCTGCAGATCGTCCTAGTGGCGATCCTGCTCTCGTTCGCGATCTTCACGTTCAGCACCATCTTCGTCGCGATGGGTCACCAATCGATGGTGCTCAAGGTCGCCAGCCTCGGCCTTGTCCTGAACGTGGCGCTCAACCTGGCGCTGATCCCGCGCTATGGCATCGAGGGTTCGGCGATGGCCACGGTCATTTCCGAAGCGATCGTCTTCATCAGCTACTACTGGCAAGCGCGGCGCAAGCTCGGGATCCGGGTGTCGCTGCGGATGGTGCCGCGGATCTTCCTGGCCGCCGCGATCATGGCGGCGGCGATCCTGCCGCTCAAGGGCGCGATCTGGCTGGCGGTGCCGGCCGGCGCGGCGCTGTACGGCTTGCTGCTACTGACGTTCCGGGTGGTGACCAAGGACGTCCTCGCAGAGCTGAGGCCCTCGCGGAGTTGAGATGACCGACGTGCAACCGAAATGAAAGTCCTCTTCCAATTGATGCCGAAAAAGGAACTTCGCGTCGGCGGCGGGTCGGTCCGGATGCAGGAGATCGCCAAGGAGCTGCGGCGGGCGGGCGTGACGGTGGACGTCACCGAAAAGGAAGCGCCGCCGCTGGCCAAGTACGACCTTCTCCACTTTTGGGACTACGACGAGGTGACGACGTACCGGCAGGCGGCCCGGGCGCGGAAGGCGGGCGTCCCGTACGTCGTTTCTCCGATCGCGATCAACACCGACCTGTTCGGGATGCTGCACGAGGCAAACGCGGCTTGGCGGATGCTGGCCCGGACGGTCGGGCATAGCGCCGCCCTGGCGCTGTTCGCCCGATGGACCGACCGGCGGGTCCGGAACAACCCGGTCTGGCAGCGCACCCATGAGTTGCTGGACCGTGCGGCGATGCTGCTGCCGACCTCGGAAAAGGAAGAGCGCTTCATCCGCCGCCGGTACCGGACCGAAGCTCCGATCCAGGTGACGCCGAACGGCATCCCGAAGGAGTACTTCGCCAAGGCCCGGCCGGACCGGTTCAAGCGGAAGCACGGCCTGGCCGACGTACGGTTCGTCCTGAACGCGGCGCGGACCGAGGTGCTCAAGAACCAACTCGGCCTCGTGCAAGCGATAGTCGGCACCGGCCTGACGCTGGCAGTGGCCGGGCCGATTACCGGCTACGGCAAGGCGTACTGGGACCGTTGCGCCGCGGAGGCCAAGCGGCTCGGCGTACCGCTCAAGCACGTCGGCAACCTCTCGACGCAGGAACTGCGCGACGCTTACGCAGCCGCGGAAGCCCACGTCCTCTGCAGCTGGTACGAGACGACCGGCCAGGTCAGCCTCCAAGCCGCCGCGACCGGCTGCCCGATCGTGCAGACCGAGCAGAGTCCGCACAGGGAATACTTCGGCGATTTGGCCGAGACCTGCCGGCCGGAAAGTCCCCGTGACATCCGGCGCGCGATTCTCCGCGCGGTGACGATGCCCGCCTCCCGCCGCCGGGCGCTGCAGCGCCGGATGCGGCGGTATACCTGGGAGTGGTCGGCGAAGGAGACGCTGAAGGGATACCGGTCGGTCCTGCGCAAGAGACGCTGACAATCTGTCATAATCCAAAGCATGTTGGTATTAGTGCTGGTTAGTGCCTTGGCCGCGTTTACCCTCGTGGCCGCGCAGCTTCTCTGGAAGCAAGCGGTGACGGCGGCGGGCATCAGCATGCAATCCATTACGGTTCAGAAAGTCCTGACGCTAGTGTTCTCGCCACGTGTCCTGGGCGGCGCTGCTCTCTACGCCAGCGCGGCGGGATTGTACTTGTATCTGCTTGCCAAGTACGAATATCACATCGTCCAAGCGGTGTTCGTCTCGCTGGCGCTGGTGTTGGCATTCCTGGCATCCGCGGTGTTCCTCAGGGAGCGGATTACGGGCATCAGCCTCCTGGGGCTGGCCTTCTTGCTGGTCGGAATCATATTGATCATGCACAAATGAGTTACGAAGATACATACGTCATCGTTCCCGCTTACAACGAAGCATCCGTTCTCGGCGGAGTCATCAAGGAGCTCCGGGAGTCCTTCCCGAACGTCGTGGCCGTGGACGATGGCAGTACGGACCGTACGGCAGCCGTTGTGCGGCGCTCCGGTGCGACACTCGTCCGCCACCCTTTGAATCTCGGGCAAGGCGCGGCGATTCAGACCGGAATTGAATACGCCCTCAAGAGTTCTGATGCACGTTACTTTGTCACGTTCGATGCGGACGGCCAGCATAAGCCGGAAGACGCTAAACGGATGGTCGACGAGCTCAGGCGCGACCTGGAACTGGATATCGTACTCGGATCGCGTTTCATCGGCACGACCGAAGGCATGGGGCATGTCAAGAAAGCCCTACTGAAGGGCGCGGTCCTCTTTAACCGCGTCATCACCGGGATCCGGTTGTCCGACGCGCACAACGGCCTGCGGGCCATGCGCCGGCGTTTTGCCTCGGAACTGGACATGGAACAGGCCGACATGAGCCATGCTTCGGAACTGGTCGAGGTGATATCGCAGCAAGGTGCCCGCTACAAGGAAATGCCGGTGACCATCCGTTACACCGACTACTCCAAGCGCAAAGGACAGTCCGTATTCAACTCACTCAACATCGCCTTCGACCTGATTCTGGCAAAACTTTCGGGCAAACCATGATCATCCAACCCCTGCTTATCGCCGGCCTGCTGCTTGTGTTCATATGGTTCTTACGGAACCGCAACCAGGCCCGGACCCGGGCCGGCAAGAAGCTCGCATTCGCCCTGCTGGTCCTGGCCGGGGTGATCGCCGTGCTCTACCCGGATGTCATGAACACGCTGGCCGGCTGGGTCGGAGTCGGGCGCGGCGCCGACCTGCTCTTCTATGCGCTCACGCTGGCGTTCATCTTCGTGACGCTGAACATCTACCTGAAGTTCCAGGACCATGATCGCCGCCTGACCGAGATTGTGCGAGAAGTGGCGATCAAGGAAGCCGAGCCGCCGCGGAAAAAGCAGCGACGGCGATGAAAATCGATAAGGCTTCCCAAAAGGGGTACTGGGAAGCGAACAAAAACCAGCGCCCCTACGATCACCCGATCGTCCGGTTCTTCGCGAAGCAACGGATCGGGTATCTGAAGCGCTACCTGGATTTCAGGAAGATTGGGTCGGCATTCGACGTCGGTTGTGGCGACGGCTTCTCTACTTATTACATGGGGCAGGAAATCAAAAAAGTAGAAGGAGGCGACATCTCAGAACATATGCTCGATAACAATCCGGTCGATCGAAAGAAGCTTAGGGTGATCGACGCCGAAAAGCTAGACCTTCCCGACGACTCGTACGATCTGGTCTACACCTGGGAAGTGCTCCACCACTTGCCGCATCCGGAAAAGGCGGTGGCGGAGATGGCGCGAGTCGCCAAGCGCCACGTCGTCATCTACGAGCCGAACCGTGCGAATGTGCTCCAGATCCTGTGGGGGCTGAGCCAGCCGCAGGAGCGGGGCACCCTTCGCAGTTCCAAGAAATATTTGACGGGACTCTGCCGGCAAGCTGGCCTCACGGTCGTCCGGGCCGACTATTGCGGGCGCATCCTGCCGAACATGACCCCCCGGTTCGCCTTTCGGTTCCTGAAACATCTGCCGTTCAAGGCCGGCCGGTTCACGGGAATCTCAATCGCCGTGATAGCCGAGAAGCCCAGTGTCCAAAGCTAATTTGATATCGCTGAACCGTATTTTGCTCGCGTTAACAGCGGCAACCACGTTGCTTCTAGGAGGCATGATCCTCAAAACGACGACGGATTGGGGTCCCTCGAAGGACGCCCAACGCTACGAAGTAGTCTCGAGAAATTTGGTTGACGGAAACGGATTGGGACTGGCAGGTATGCCCGAAGTCATATTCTCGCCGGGCTATCCGATTATCCTGGCACCGTTCATCGCGGCCGGGCTCAGTCCGGCGGGAGCCACGTCGGCTCTAACCTGGATTTCCTTCGCTGCGTTCGTGGGAATCGTTTATTACGGCGTTGCCAAGCGCTACGACAAGAGAACAGGTGCGATTTCGGCATTTGCCATAGCGACCTGCGGAGCACTACAGATCGCGTCGCTGGATGCCGCCGCCGAGGTCATCATGCTGCCTTTCTTGGCAGGCGGCATCGTGGCAATGCATTCCAAGGCGTGGAGACACCAATTGTTTGCCGGGATGCTATTTGCCGTCGGGTACCTGGTCAAACCGGAGATGCTAGCCTACGTCGGGCTGGCGATTGCGTTCATGTTCTTAGTGGAAAAGACTGGCCGGAGTTGGCGTATCTTACTGCGGTTGTTGCTTCCCACGCTCTTTGCGCTGGTCGGCTACGCAGGATTTATCTACGCTGAAACCGGGACGATAGCGATATCCGGGAAATCCGCGTTAATCAGGACGGCTCAGTGGGTCGAGAATCCGCAGTACCACTATGACGCCGAAACATACCGCCTCAACTCGGACATGACGATCGGCATAAAACCGGGGGAAGCCAACCTCGGCTCGATATACTGGCCGAAACGGATTTGGTACAACCTGATCGCCCTCGACCACCTCCTTCCCGTGGTACTTTTCCCGGTTGGAATCGTCTTCGCGGCCCTGGTCATCTCGTTAATCAAGCTGCGAAGCCTGCGCCGGGAAGCAATGTTCTTCGCGGCCTTAACGGCACCTCTAGGCATCGGCGTCTTCTTGTTTTACCAGCAACGATACTTATTGCCGCTGGTTCTAGCAGTGACGTTGCTGCTCGGCTTCGCGGCGGCGGGATTCTTGCGAGAGAAAACAAAAAGACTCAAGTACTTGGCCGCGCTACCCATCTCTGCGCTGATCTTGCTCAACTTCGCGCCCTGGCTCAAGGGGGGGGTCGATGAACATCTAATCACAGCCGTGGCGAGCCGGTCATTCGTGGATGAAGTAACGCCGCTCCTTTCGGAGTATCGCACCATCGTATCCAGGACGCCGACGTATAGTTACCTTCTGGGAAAAGACTACTCACCGATTCCCTATTCGTATAATGTCGGGAACAGCCTGCGGTATTTGCGGGGACTGGATAGGCCGGTGATCGTGTTGGACGAGTGGGCCACGAAGCCTAATCCGACGACGGACTACTTCAGGAAGAAGTACCACCTTGCGAACACTGCCAAGGTGATTATCGACCCGGTTACCAATCGGATAACCAGAATCGGCAGGGTGCGTCAAGAAACGGTTCCGACCCCCACCTACCCGAAGCACATCAGGCGGGCGCAAGGAATTCGATAGCCAGTACTTAGGCTCCGGCCTTGCGCGTTGACCGGGTGCCTTTTTTCGTGCCCTGGAGCAGACGGAAGATACCGTAGAAAGAACTGGCCGAAAGAAGAAGAAAGAGCAAGGCAGTTATCGCCGAAGGGTTCTTGTATATCGTATGTTTCGGAGGCAATACTTCAGTCATTCGGTTTGTTGGATTTATCCACCACAGGTCGGGGAATGCCGTTCGTGAAAAATTGTATGACCCCACGTGGCCGCCGAAAGGAGCATAGTAAACGGTCCTGTCCCCGCGGCCAAGCAGTCTGTGACCTTTGGAATAAAATGCTTCTGCATTGAACAGCAGTGGAGACACCTCCGGAATCCAGCGCACCGGATCCCAGCCATATGATGGATAGTTACTCACTGTTCCCCTTCGCCCGTCGTAAACTTTCTCCCCCGTGAGCCCTCCCGATTTCATTGCAATGAAGTATTGATCGTACCGAAAGAGAACCCCTAGGAGCTGAACGAAAATCGCTGCACAGGTAATGAACAGCAGGATCCGCTTTCGATTAAGCGAGTTTACCCACCAAGCGATGGGAATAATGAAAACCCAAGCGACGGGCACAAGGTATCGCGGACCCCAACCCTCGTCGCCCCACCACCCAGAGGAAGCCGGGATTGCACCTAAGAGAAATATGGTCAGTAACGAAACGGCGAGTGGTTTTTGTGAACGCCAGAGCCGGGGAAAGCCCAGAGCGCCCAATACTACCAAGGGGCTGTACCAGATCAGACCTTTCCCCGGGCTGAACAAGGCACCTAAGAAGTTAAATATGGAAGTCAGGGAGTAGGGAGGGGAGGGGTACCCGGTACTCAAAGGGGAGCCTGTACGGTACCAGTTGTACCAAAGGTACATAACGGCAAATGCCACGATCGGTAGGAATAGGCTTGCTATGAGTTTAAGTCTGGTCCGGTTGTCTGATTTTCTTAAGATAGGCACGAGAAGAGGCAATACTCCAAGAGCAGGCAATAACCCGTATGGCTTAGTTCCTAATGCCAGCCCGATCAGCAAGCCGGTTAGTGCCCAAAGACGGTAGTCCTTAGATCGACCCGCTTTCCAAGCGGACAAAAGCGCTCCCAGGACAGCTAACATTAACGTCGGTTCCATGCCGATTTTTGAGTATGGCCACGCCAATGAGGCAACGGCAAACAATAAGCTAATCGCAGTAGCCCATCGTACGGATTTGCGGGCCCAAAGCATTAGGAAAAATATGCAGACCGCAGCTAGCGCGGTCACGAACGGACTATACAACCTGGTAAAAAACACCCGGTATGTTCTTCCGGAATGGGTTAGCTTATCTATTGCTAAACCTGTTGCGAAAAACGGTACTTGCAAAACGGGCTGAACGAATCCGGTCGCGGCAAAGTATCCTTTGCCCCTATTCCATTTAGGGATGTACCTAAACGCGTTGTCCTTTGATATGTAGAACGAGCCGCGTCTGACGGTTGTGTCGGTAACGGAATTGGTCATAATCTCGTATCCGTGGAACTCTGACATCGTAGTAACGTACAACCCAAACGTGGCTAAGAAAATCAGTATGGCCATTTTGAAAGGCCGTTTTTGGAGATTAATCATTTGCTTTCTAAATGCCTGCTTCAGCTTGGTTGATTCGGTCGGTCACGTCAACGAAGTCGTACAGTGATTTGATAGGCTCGTAAATTTGCCGGTCTGGCAGGAGTTTCAAGTCTTGTCCAAACTGATCGTTGAGCACGACGCGAAAGAAGTTCACGGGAGTGACCCTCGGGTATAGGGAGGAGTAGTCTTCGTTAGGTAGATAGATTGCTGTCAGATTAGAGAACCGCTCTAACAAAAACTCTTTTTTTTCTGTCCCAACCTTTCCGAAGTGGCCGAGTGAGCCACCGCCGTGGTCCGAGGCCAGTATAATCACCGGTTTTTCCGGTTTATCCAATAGTTTGTTGACCACGCTAAGCACTTCCCGGTTGACGTAGCGGGTCTGTTCCGCGAAGCCCCGGGTGTCCTCCCAATCTTTCAGGGAGTGTATTGGCTTCTTGGTGAGCAGCTTTCCATCGCGATCGAAGTAGTACGGCGGGTGAGGCGCCAAGATGTGGATGAAGGAGAACGTCGGCTGGTCGTAGTCGGCGATTAACTTAGCGTTTCGGAAGGATGCCTTGATTCCCCGAGCTATTTTCGGGTAGTCGTCCTGGCGGACTAGGAACTGTAAAGCGGAGTTGTCGATCGCTACTTGGGAAACCATTCCCAGGTGGATTCCGCCAATGTAACCGGCATCCGCGCCGGCCGGCAGCCTAATATCGTTGTCCGCGCTGGAGTCGGTGAGTTCCCAGGAACTGTAATTGGCCATGGAATAACCCATGGTCCGGAACGTCTCGAACACCTCGTTGTCGGTCAGCCAGGTATGCGGAAGGGAATAGTCGTGGGACTGTCGACCGTACTTTTGGACGATCGTATCGTTGGTGTAATTACCTCGTAGGGTCGATGAAATCGACAGGAAACTGTGCGCGTAATTCGAACGGGACTTATCAGCTACGAAGAATCCCTGACTTCTCAGGACGTCCAGAAACGAGGAGTTGTCGAAACCGTAATATCGCTTGAGGATATCGGCACGGTTGTAACCGTCGAGGAGAATGTAATATACGTCGGGCTTTTGCTTATCGGGTACCTTCGAAGCGTCGAAACCCGCTATCGGCTTGAATCCGGAATCCCGCTGGGTTGTCGTCTTCGACATCGCGATGGCGGTAGTTGCGTAGTAGACGGTCATCAGCCCGATCGCCAGGAAGACGACCACGTTCAAGTGGAGCAAGCGCTTTTTCTTAAAACATCCGGTAGTCCAGATCCAAACCGCCAGGAGAAGCAGCGAGGACAGCAACATGACCAACCGGACGTTGTCGATGCCAGTCTCCGCAAGCCCGTTCTTTATGAGGTTGAAGTTAAGAAAAAGGAACTCAGCAGGGATGATGACCGCCAGGACTCGATCCCAATCCTTAAGGACGATCCGACCCAGCAACAATCCGATCGTGACACCGGCCATGAGCACCGCCACGAACGCGTAGTCGGTCGCCTCCACGGCTATTCCCATGGATTTGTTCGCCGCGTACACGCCGAGGATCACCAACAGAACATATAAATAGGGCGCGACGAAGCGAGATTTTTCGACCCATCGTTTCCAGTGCATGATGCCATTCTAAACGGAGAGACCGCGCCCTGCGTGCTACGATTATTCTCGTGAAAGGCCTGATACTCGCCGGCGGGCGGGCGACGCGGCTGCGTCCGTTGACGTACGTCACCAACAAGCACCTCCTCCCGGTCTACCAGAAACCGATGATTTATTACTCGCTGGAGGCGATGCGGCGCGCCGGCGTGCAGGACGTGCTGATCACTACCAACCCGGAGCACGCGGGCGACTTCATCAACCTGCTGCGGAGCGGCGCGGACTTCGGGCTGCGGCTCTCCTACGAGATCCAGGACGACTCGGTCGGCGGGATCGCCCAGGCGATCGGGTTGGCCGAGTCGTTCACCGGCTCGGACAAGCTGCTGGTGCTGCTTGGTGACAACATCTTCACGCACGATTTGTCGGGCGCCGTCAAAGTGTTCGAGCGCCGGCCCAAGGGCGCGATGATCTTCGGCAAGGAAGTCGAGCATCCCGAACACTACGGCGTGATCGAGCTCCGCGACGACGGCCGCGTGAAGTCGATCGTCGAGAAGCCGAAGCGGCCGAAAGGCAACCTGGCCCAGACCGGCGTTTATCTCTACGACAATCGCGTCTTCGACTTCGCGCGGAAGCTGAAGCCGTCGGATCGCGGCGAGCTGGAGGTGACCGACCTCAACAATGTCTACGTGAAGGAAGGGACGATGAAGGTCGAGGTGATGGACGGCTACTGGATCGACGCCGGAACTTCGGCCGACGAGCTGCTGGCGGCCGGCAACCGCGTGGCCGAGCTCAAGGAATATTTCGCGGGCAGCCAGCCCGGCGGCAAGAAGAGGATCGCATGATCTCCGTCGTCATCGTCAACTTCAATACGCGGGACCTGCTTCGGGCCTGCCTGCGGTCGGTGCGGAAGGCGGAGCCGCGCGCCGAGGTGATCGTCGTCGACAACGGTTCGAAGGACGGCAGCGCCGCGATGGTCCAGAAGGAGTTCGGGAAGACCGGACGATCCGGAAAGGTCCGGCTCGTGGCCAACAAGCGAAACCGCGGGTTCGCAGCCGCCAACAACCAGGGCTTTGCGAAGGCCCGCGGCGACGTGATCGTGATGCTGAACAGCGACACGGAAGTTCCGAAAGGTGCGTTGTCCAAGCTGGCGCGGGAGCTCGAGCGGCATCCGGAGGTAGGCGTCGTTGCCCCGCAGCTGCGGAACGCCGCCGGCGAAGTCCAGCAATCAGCGTCCTGGCGGGCGCCGGGGCTGCTGACGCTCTTCCTCGAGTACACGCTGTTGAACCGCGTGCTGTACCGGATGCTGCCGGCGGTCCGGTATCCGGGGAAGCAGCTCCTGACCCGCGCCGAACTCGGAAAGCGCCGGGACGTCGGCGACCTGCTCGGTGCCTGCATGGTGTTCCGTAAGGAATTGCTCAAGGAAATCGGGACGCTGGACGAGCGGTTCTTCGTCTTCCTCGAGGAAACCGACTTCAACGCCCGCGTCCGTGACGCCGGATACGGCCTGGTCTACCTGCCGACGGTGCGGGTGCTCCACCACTGGGGCGGCTCGATCGATTCGGACGGCTCCTTGGCGAAGCGCTTCAGCCTGTTCTACCCGAGCTTGTACCGATTCTTCCGCAAGCGCCACGGAAGTCTCTACGTGGGGATGGCCCGGCTCGCGGCCCTGATATTGCTGCCGGTATCGTTGATCCTGATTCTGCTATCGCTGATTCCGATTGGGATCGTCAGCCTGCTGACCGGCAAATCGTTTTTCCGCGCGGTGACGAACCAACTGCCCGTACTTTGGGGCGCCCTCCGCTGGCATTGGGGGATCCGTTGAAGATCGCGCTGTATCACAACCTGCCGTCTGGCGGCGCGCTTCGGGTGCTGTCGGAGTACGTCCGGCTGCGCCGCCAGGAACACGACTTCGAATTGTTCGTACCGGCGTCCGCCAGCGATTTCTTCGGGATCGGTGGGTCGATTCCTACGCACCGGATCGGGATGCCGAGCGGGACCGGACTGCTCGCCGACTATAAGAAGCTCCGCTCCGCGCCGCGCTTCGGGCGGGAAGCGGCGAAGCGGATCGACGCCGGCGGCTTCGACGCGGTCCTGGCGACGGCCAGCTTCCTGACCCAGGCGCCCGAGGTCCTGCCGTACCTGAAGACGCCGTCGCTCTACTTCTGCCCCGAACCGCTCCGCGGTGTCTACGAGAAGGAACGGGAACCGCTGCCGCTTGCCCCTAAGGCCGCGGCCAAGCGGACGATCCGGGCGGCCTATGACCGGCGCCGGGCTCGCTTCGACCGTCGCGCGATTCGGGCGGCCGACGCGGTCACGGTGAACTCGAAGTACACGCAGCGGAACGTGCGGAACGTCTACGGCGTGGGCAGCAGCGTGGTCCGGCACGGGGTCGACGCGAAGGCGTTCCGGCCCGGCCGCAAGGCTAAGCCTCCGTTCGTCCTGTCCGTCGGGGCGCTGCATCCGCTGAAGGGGCACCAGTTCGTGATCGAGGCGCTCGGGCTGTTGGACCCTGCGATCCGACCGCGGCTGGTCGTCGTCGGCGACCGCGGCGACTACGGTCCGGCACTGAAGAACTTGGCGCGGCAGCGCGGCGTCCGTCTGACCATTCGGAAAGGCGTCTCGGACACGGAGCTCCGCAAGCTCTACCGCGAAGCGGCCGTGTTCGCCGCCGCGCAGGTCCGCGAGCCGTTCGGGCTGATCACGCTGGAAGCGATGGCGTCCGGCACGCCGGTAGTGGCGGTCAAGGAAGGCGGCTTGGCGGAGACGGTTCGCGACGGCAAGAACGGCCTGCAGGTTCCGCGCGATCCGCAGCGGTTCGCCGCCGCGGTGGAGCGGGTGCTCACAGATCCCCGCCTGGCGAAACGGCTGGCCATCGCCGGGCGCCGCGACGCGGAGAAGCGCTGGCAGTGGGAAGGCGCTGCCGAGGACTTCGACCGGTTGCTCCGAAAGGTCGCGCAATGAGCCACACCTTCAACATCGACACGCGCTGGCTGGAATCGCGGACCGCGACCGGCGGCACCGGCATTTACATCAAGAAGCTGGTCCCGGCGCTGCTCAAGCTCGATACCGTCAACCGATACCACCTCTGGGGATCGCCGGTGAAGATGTCCGGCGTGACCGCGCAGAACGTGCACAGCTTCCCGTTCCAAGGGAACTGGCGCCGCGGCTGGCAGCTGCTCTGGAAGACGGTCGGCTGGCCGCCGGTCGACCTGCCGGGCCCGCGCTGCGACCTCTGGCACTTCACCAACTACGTCGCGCCGCCGACCCGCAAACCGTTCGTCGTCACCATCCACGACCTGACCTTCGTGAAATACCGCGAGTACGTCGAGCCGAAGAACCTCGCCTACCTCGAGCGGTTCGTGCCGGACACGCTGCAGCGGGCGGGGCAGATCATCGCCGTGTCGGAGTCGACCCGCGACGGCATCGTCGACGCATTCAAGATCTCGCGGAACAAGATCACGGTGGTGCCGCACGCCGCCGACCCGCGGTTCGGCGAGGAGCAGGACCCGGTCGCGACGGGCCGGATCGCCAAGAAGTACGGCATCGACCGCGACTACCTGCTGACCGTCGGCACGCTGGAGCCGCGCAAGAACCTGAAGACGCTGTTCCTGGCGTTCTCGGCGCTGCGCAAGCACGTCCGCGAGCAGCTGGTGGTCGTCGGCGGGAAGGGCTGGCTGTTCGAGGAGACGCAGCAGTTGATCCGCAAGCTCGGCCTGGCCGACCGTGTGATCCTGACCGGGTTCGTGCCGGACGCGGAACTGCCGGCGCTCTACGCCGGCGCCAAGGCGTTCGTGTTCCCGTCGCACTACGAGGGATTCGGGATCCCGCTGCTCGAGGCGATGACGTCGGGGACGCCGGTGGTCACCTCCAATACCTCGTCGATGCCGGAAGTGGCCGGTTCCGCCGCGCTCTACTTCGATCCGGACGACGACAAGGGGATGCGGCTGGCGATCGAGCGGGTGCTCGGCGACGCCAAGCTGCGGCAGCGGCTGGTCGGGGCCGGACACGAGCAGGCCGCGCGGTTCAGCTGGGAACGGACCGCCCACCGGACGCTCGGCGCGTACTACAAAGCGCTCGGGGTCGGGAATGCGCGGGTCGTACAGCCGGAAGTGCCGCCTGCCTGAAGCAACGCCCTCCGGAGCGCTGAGAAGTGCCGTAAAATAGTCACTATGGTTATAGGAGTAGACGTTCGGGAAGCCGCACCGGAGCGCCGGGCCGGCAAAGGGCGCGTGGTCGCCGAGCTCGTGCCGCGGCTGGCGAAGCAGTCGCCCGGCGATACGTGGCTCCTTTTCACGGACCGCCGTTTCGACTGGTCCGGAGGGGCTGAAGGCGGAGCCATGGACCTCCCGGACAACTGCCGCTGGCGCGTGGTGCCGGGCCGCGGGCCGCTTTGGCACCGCCGCGCCGCCGCGGCCGCGAACCGCGCCTGCGACCTCTACTTTTCGCCGCTCAGCTACCTGACGCCGCGATACCTGAAAATCCCGACGGTCCTTTTCGTCCACGACCTGTTGGCTTTTTCCCGGCGTTGGGGCGGCAGCCTCCGCGTCCGGCTGATCGAGCGGCTGACGCTCCGCCGTGCCCTGCGGAAGGCAGCGGCCGTCATTACGAATTCGGAAGCCACGGCCACGGACCTGCGCGAGCGATACCGCCGCCGGGTTCCGGAGATCACCGTCGCGCCGCTGGCCGCGGACCGCTTCAAGAAAGTCCCGTCTCCCGCCGCGGTCCGGAAGGTCCGCTCGCGACATCGGTTGCCCGCCCGGTATATCCTCGCCGTCGGCACCATCGAGCCGCGAAAGAACCACGCCCGGCTGATCGAAGCGTTCGAGTCGATCCCCGCTTCCCGCCGCCGCGACACCGCCTTGGTCATCGCCGGACGATGGGGTTGGCGATATCGCCCGGTCAAGAATTCCCTGGCCAGGGCGAAGCGGGCACGGGTTCCGGTGAAGATCATCGAAGGGCCGTCCGACGAGGAACTGGCGGCGTTTTACAAAGGCGCGACCGTCTTCGCGTATCCGAGCCTGCTGGAAGGTTTCGGCCTGCCGGTGCTGGAAGCGATGCAGCTGGGCATCCCGGTCGTCACCTCGGATATCCCGGCGCTGCACGAACTGGCCGGGGATACCGCGGAGTACGCGAACCCGAAGGACGTCGATTCGATTCGCGCCGCCCTGGAGTCATTGCTCGGCAGCGCGCCGCGCCGCCGCAAGTTGGCCGCGTCCGGCAAACGCCGCGCCGCCGCCTTCGACTGGGACCGCAGCGCGAAGTCGGCGTTGACGGCGCTTCGCCAGGTATCATGAGAGGTATGCAACTATCGGGGAGCGTGCGCATTCCGGTCATCACGGCCGCGGTCCTGGCGGGCGGTCTCGTGGCCGGTTCGCTGGTGCGGATCAATCCGTTCTCGGAGAGCGGCGCCGCGCTGACGGCGCTGGATATCAGCATCGGGACCGGCTTGCTGCTGCTGTTCGGCTCGGTCTTGCACCGCCGGAAACTGGGCGACTTCGTCCGGTTCGTGGGGCGGCACCCGGCCTGGCGCTTCAGCGCCCTGTTCCTGCTGATCGCTCTCTTCACGCTACTGGTCAGGGCGGGCAGTTACCCGCCGAACGAACTGATCGTCGCCGGGGCCTACCTGCTGAGGCTGATCGCCACGTTCGTGCTGTTCTGGCTCCTGGCCTACGGCGGCACGCGGTTCCGCAAACCCCTCCTCGGCGCTTTCGGCGTCGCGGCGGCGGCGCTGGTCTCGCTCGGATTCCTGCAATTACAGCTGGTTCCCAATTTCCGATTCGCCCGCCGCGAAGGCTGGGACCCGCATCTGGACCGCCTGTTCTCCACGTTCCTCGACCCGAACTTCTTCGGCATCTTCGCGGTGCTGGCGATGGCGGTTGCGCTGGCGATGTACCTGCGGAACCGCAAGGAGAAGGGCCGCAAAGGCGCCGTGGCAGCCGGCTACCTGCTGCTGTTC
The DNA here is from genome assembly GCA_030699935.1 of bacterium. GTDB lineage: Bacteria > Patescibacteriota > SICC01 > SICC01 > SICC01 > JALYJZ01. Next base: position 28,059 of record JAUYKS010000002.1, read on the forward strand.
CTGGCGTCCTGGGTGGCGCTCTACTTCACCTTTTCTCGCAGCGCCTGGGTGGCGGGCCTGATCGCCATCCCGCCGATCGCTTGGAAGTACCGGAAGATGCTCACCGTCGTGATCGCGGCGGTTTTCATCGCCGCGCTGTTCCTGCCGACCCGGCTGGGGGACCGGTTCGAGTCCACCCAAGGGTTGATCCGCGCCTCGGACTACCAAGGCGAGCGGTACGTTTGCGACCCGGCCGAACCGGTAGCGGCTTGCGATCCGAGCGGTTCCAACCGCATCTTTTCGATCCGCGACGGCCTGGAGCTGGCGCGGCAACACCCCGTCTTCGGCGTGGGCTACAACGCGTACGCCTTCGCGATGAAACAGGACGGCAAAGCGACGGAACGCTCCCTGCGGCGGCACTCCGCGAACGGCTCGGACAGCTCGCTCCTGAACGTGTTGGTCACGACCGGCGCGTTCGGCCTGCTCGCGTTCCTGGCGTTCTTCGCCGGGACCTTGTGGCGGTTGTTCAAGCAGAGCGCCGGCACGGGCACCGTGGCTTGGCTTTCCTGGGGGCTGCTCTGGTTCACGCCGGCCTGGCTGGCCGCCTCATTCTTCAATAACGCCGTGCTGTACCAGCTGATCCTGGTGCCGTGGGGCATGCTGCTGGCGGTGGCATTGGCGAGAGGCAACCCGGCGAGTCCGACGAAGAATCCCGCGAGGGGAGGCCGATGATCGCCGCGTTCGGCGCCGAGCAGACGATCACTGTCGCCGGCCCGATCGCGTGGGCAGCCGTCGCGTTGCTGATGCTGGCGGCGTTCTTCTTCACGCGCCGTCATCCCGGCGGTGGGCTCGGATTGGTGATCGCGGCGCTGCCGCTCTACCAGGTCCGCGGCACGCTGGGCGGGTCGTTGGGCATCCCGGGCTTGCCCGACATCCCGACCACGCTGCTCGAGCTGCTTCTGGGCGCGGTCGTGCTGGGTTTGCTCAGCCGGTGGCCGGCGATCAAACCGCGGCGTTCGCCGTACGATCTCTGGCTCGGCCTCTGGGTCGGCGGCTCGCTGCTGGCCGCGCTGCTGGCGCCCGACCGGATGCAGGCGCTCGGCCTTTGGCGGGCGTTCTTCCTGGAGCCGGCCGTGTTCTTCGTCGCCGCGCAAGCCGTGTTCCGGAAGGAATCGCCGCGTCCGATCGCCTATGGCGCCGGCGCCGCGATCCTGATCACCGCCCTTTGGACCGGCGCGTTGGCATTGGGCGCCGGTACGGCGCTCTCATACGACGGCCGGCTGACCGGACCGTTCCAGTCGGCGAACTTCCTGGCGCACCTCGGCGTGCCGCTGGCCTTGCTTCTGATCGGTTGGCCGGAACGTCTCTCGCCGCTCGTCCGGTACGTCCCGGTCTTGACGGCGCTGCTCCTCCTGGCCGGATCGCAATCGCGGGGCGGGCTGCTCGCGCTAGCGATCGGCGGCAGCGTCCTCCTGGCCGTCCGCCGCGGCGGGAAGCGGCTGCGGCAGGGCGCGGTTCTCGCGGCGGCAGTCGCCTTGGTCATCCTGGGCGCCTTCACCCTGATCGAACGGAACGACCGCTTCTCGACCCGCAGTACGCTGTGGGGGACGGCGGCCGAAGTCGTCCGGGAGCGTCCGCTGCTCGGCGCCGGCCCGGAACACTTCCAGGACGAAGTGCGCCGCCGCATGGGCGGTGACGATGAGCTCCGCCGGTTCGTGATCCCGCGCGCGCCGGACGCTCACAACGTCTTTCTGGTCACCTGGACGGAATGGGGATTGCTGACGTTCCTCGGCCTGCTCGGCTTGCTGGGAACCGCGATCCGCCTGCTGGTCACGCGCCGCGACGCCTGGGTGCCGGTGGTGGCGGCAATGGGAGCGGCGATCATCGCCCACGGCCTGGTGGACACGCCGATCCTGAAGAACGACCTGGCTCTGATCTTCATGGTCGTCCTGCTGCTGACGGCGCTGCCGAAACGGAGAGCATCGTGAAAGGCAAGCGGATTGGCATCGACGCGCGGTTCTACGGGACCGGTTCGGGGCTGGCCCGCTACACCCGCGAGCTGATCGACCATCTCGCGAAGCTGAAATCGCCGCACACGTTCGTCGTGCTTCTGCTTAAGGAAGACGTCGCGGCGTTCAAGCAGAACGCGCCCAAGCCGGACGGCCCGCCGTTCGAGATCCTGCCGACCACGATCCGCCACTACACGTTCGCCGAGCAGCTACGGCTGCGGCGCCAGCTCGAGCGCGCGAACCTCGACCTGATCCATTTCACCAACTTCAATTACCCGATCCGCTACCGGAAGCCGTTCGTGGTGACGCTGCACGACGTGACGCTGCTGGAGTACGCGGGCCGCAGCCGGCTGTCGAGACTCAAGATGCACCCGATGCGGATGGTGGTGAGCCGGGGGATCAAGCGCAGCAAGGCGGTGATCGCAATCTCGAAGCACCAACAGCGGTTGATCGCACGCCGCTTCCGGACGCCGGCGGACCGGATCAAGGTCATCTACGAAGCAGTCGAGGGGCGGTACCGTCCGATGACGGCGGGCGCCAAGGTCGCTTTCCGCCGGGAGCACGGCCTGGACCGTCCGTTCTTGATGTACGCCGGCGAATGGCGCGAACACAAGAACCTGGTCCGGATGCTGAAGGCGTTCAAGCGCCTGCGGCAGCAGCGCGACGTCGAGCTGGTGCTGGTCGGCAAGCGCGATCCCGCCTTCCCGATCATCCCCCAGACGATCCGGCGCCTCGGTCTGACCGATAACGTCCGCCTGACCGGATTCGTCGCCGACGCCGATTTGCCGAAGTACTACGCCTGCGCCGACGCGTTCGTGTTCCCGTCGCTGACCGAGGGATTCGGCCTGCCGCCGCTGGAGGCGATGGCCAGCGGCACGCCGGTGGCGTCCTCGGCGGCCCAGCCGATGCCGGAGATCCTCGGTGACGCGGCGCACTTCTTCAACCCGCGGAACACCGCGGAGATGGCGCAGGCGCTGGACCGCGTCCTAACTGACCGCCGGCTCCGGGCAGCGCTCCGGACGCGCGGCTTGGCCCGGGCCAAACGGTATTCCTGGAAGCGGATGGCGCGGGAGACCCTCGACGTCTACGAGTCCGTCTTGGAGTGAGAGCGCTTCGTCCGCGGCCGCGGTATACTGATACGTCCCCCATGCCTACAATGAACCCGCATGAGCAAAAAGCGGTCGTCGAATCCGTCTCAGCCCGAACGGTCACGCTGCGTTTGGGTGACCAGAGATTCGAATGGCCGCGCGAACAAGCGCCGGAACTCCGGAAAGGAGATTCGGTGATGGTCCGCCTCCTGACCGAAGCTCAGGCCGTGACCGACCGCCACGAACAGGCTCGGATCGTGCTCAAGGAGCTTTTGGGGGACGGGCGATGAGCGGCGGGCGACGATGAGTGGCGACGGGCAATGAGCGAGCGAAGGGGCCGCCCGTTCTTCCGGGCCGCGATTACGCTCGGGTTCTTCGTGCTGCTGATCGTCGGCGCGAGCCAGGTCCTCTACCGCGACCGCGTGCTGCCCGGCGTGACGGTGGCGGGGATCAACCTCGGCGGCAAGACCGAATCGGAAGCCGCGGCGACGATCGCCGACCGCACCAAGGACCTGAAGCGGCTGACGTTCGCCGAGGACGGGCGTTCGTATGAGTTTTCCGCGGCGGAACTCAGTCTGAAAGCGGATCCGCAGGCCACGGCCCGTCTGGCGATGGAAGCCGGCCGCGGGGACTTCGGGATCGCCCTGGCGCCTTCGTCGTTCGGATTCGGAACGTACGACTCCCGGTTGGTCTATCGGCTGAACCGCAGCGCGCTGAAGCAGAAACTGCTGGACCGGACGGCCGAATCGACCCGTCCGGCGATCGACGCATCCGTCGTACGGGCCGGTGACGACTTCGAGGGCTTGCCCGAGGCGGACGGATTCGGCATCGACGCGGACCGGGCCGTGCGGGACGCCAGTCTGGCGATCGAACGGCTGGAAACGGCCGTCACGCTCCATCGCACCGTGCTCCGGCCCCGCGTGACGTCTCAGGACTTGGCCGCGCCGTTGGCCCAGGCTAGGCTGTTGGCCGATCAACCCGCCGTGATCCAGGCCGGGGATCGGGAGTTCCTGCCCGGCCCGGTGGCGGTGCGGGACTGGGTCGGCTTCCGCGTGACGAAACAATCCGCCAAGACGCCACTGTACGATTCGACGATCGTCCCGATGTTCCTGAAGGAACTTTACCTGACGCCGGCCGAACTGGGCGAAGAGCGGTTCCGCCTGACGGCCGACTACGACCGTGAGAGCGTCGGCCAGTACGTGAATACGATCGCCGACCAGATGGATCGGCCGGCAGAAAACGGACGGCTGACGATGCGCGGCGGCAAGTTGGTTTTCTCCGGCGAATCGAAGGACGGACAAGTGGTCGATCGTCCCGCCGCGGTCGACGAGATCGTTTCGCGCACCAAACGGGCCGAAGTAGCGGTCCTGCGGGTCGTGAAGGAACCGGCCCAGATCAGCCCGACGAACCTGGGCAAACTCGGTCTGAAGACCCTGATCGGGAGCGCGACGACCACGTTCGGCGGCAGTCCCGTCAACCGGACGTTTAACATCGGCGTCGGGGCGGCGAGGTTCGACGGCGTCCTGATCAAACCGGGCCAGGAATTCTCGTTCAACACGACGCTCGGCGAGGTCGGTCCGGAGACCGGATACCGCCAGGAGCTCGTCATCCTGGAGAACAAGACCGCGCCGCAATATGGCGGCGGTCTGTGCCAGGTCTCGACCACGATGTTCCGGGCGGCAATGGATGCGGGTCTGCCGATCACCGACCGGACCAACCATTCGTATGCCGTGCACTACTATGCGCCGATCGGGATGGACGCCACGATCTACCCGCCAGACCCGGACATGAAGTTCGTGAACAACACCAAGGGATACATCCTGGTCCAGACCAGCCAGTCGGGACAGTCGCTGACCTATGAGTTCTACGGCACGGACGATGGGCGCAAGTCCAGCACGGAGATCCTTTCTATCAACGCGACCGAGGAGGGCGGCGGCACGGCCTCGTTCCGCTACTCGGTGAAGGGCGGCCCGCAGCCGATCGACCAGGTCTTTTACTCCAGCTACAAACCGCGGAAGGCGTTCCCGGTGGCCGGCGAGCAAAGCCTGAACTAAGAGCGCTGATTCAACGTTTGCCGACGACGAGACCCCAGACTTGCCGGGCACCTTTCGTGCGGCAAGCCGCGGCGCAAGCGGCCAACGTGGCGCCGGTGGTGTAAACGTCGTCGACCAGGACGACCGTCTTACTGGACAACGCCGCGCCGGTCCAGTCGAAGGCTCCCCGGACGTTCCGGTGCCGCTCCGCGCGCCCGAGGCCGGTTTGGGTCTGCGTGTATCGTGTGCGGATCAGGGCGGTGGACATTGGCAGGCCGGTCGATTCGGACAAGGCTTCGGTCAGCAGCGCCGATTGGTTGTGTCCGCGCTGCCGCAGCCGCCGCGGGTGCAGCGGGACCGGCACGAGCAGGACGTCGCTTCCGGGAACCTTCCGCACGAGCGGGGCCAACATCGCCGCCATGCCCGGCGCGACCGCCTTGGCGTGACGGTACTTCAGAGCCTTCACTAGCCGCGTCACGGGATCGCGGTGTACGGCAGCTGCTAGCAGGCCGTCGAGACCATTGCCGGGTGCCGGCGCCACGCCGACCGGCACGACCCGCCGACTGCACTCGTCACACCACCAACTCCCCGGTGCTGCGCAAGAGACGCAACGGGGCGGGAACAGGAGATCGAGCAGGCGGGAAAGCACCATGCTCCTATTTTAACAAGCAACCTTACCGAAGGATATGCGCCTATTCCACGATATGCTTCGGGTCGAATCCCAGCGAGCGCACCAGCAGCTCCCACTCGGTCCGATAGACCTTGCGGCGTTCCTTCTCGTGGAACTTGAGCATGGTGCGGTCGGCGATGATCCGGACGTCCGGTTCGTCCGAACGCGGCTCGGTATCGATCCGCTTCAGCTGGAACTTCGCCAGGCGTTTTTCCAACCGGTCGCCGAACCGACCAGACAGCAACTTTTCCCGCCAGGCGGCGGCCCGGCCCGGCGCCGGCGGTTCGAATTCCGCATCGGCATACCCGGGCACATAGGACTTCACCCAGCGGTTGGCCTTCAGGAATTCGCTGTAGGTTCCGCTGTCGAGCACCGGCCTGAGCCCCGCGACCCAATAGGCCAAATAGATGTCGTACGGCTCGAACGCGATATCCGACAAATCGAGGTGTTTAGTGGTGGCCCAAAAGGAAAGGCACATCCGGTTCGCGATCTTCTTCCCGTGCCGCCGCAGGCCGAAGACCTGCAGGACGGCGGTTACCAGCAGCCGCGTAGTGAACAGACGCTTCGGATCGGTGACGATGAACAGGTCGATGTCGCTGTCCTCGCCAGCGGTGTGGTCCGCCAGGGTGTTACCGACCGCCGCCATCCGGATGAACGGCAATTGCCGCAGCAAACCGACCGCTACTCCGACCCGCCACCACTTGTACCGGTAGGCGCGGTCCGATTTGGCGGTGGGGTGATGCACCGTCGCGCCTTTGACCCAGTACCGCCCCTTCCGTTCGTGCACTTTTCCGCCCAACCGCGAGAGGGCCTTTTCCAGTTCCGCCCGATCCGCCGGCTCCTTCAGCAGCAACCGTTCGAGCTCGGAAAGGCTGACCGCCCGCCCCAACGCGCTGAACCAGGCCAGCGTCCCGGCCACCCGCCACTCGATCGGCACCGTCCTTGGGTTTTTATCGTCCACCACCTCAGCTTACACTGGGGACATGGGCACCAACCGCAAACGAGTACTTTCCGGCGTCCAAGCGTCCGGCAACCTGCATCTCGGCAATTACATCGGGGCGCTCCGGCAATTCATCGACCTGCAACGCGATTACGATTGCTACATCTTCATCGCCGACCTGCACGCGATCACCGTGCCGCAGGATCCCAAGGCGCTCCGGAAGCAGATCCGCAGCGTGGTGAACATGCACCTGGCCTGCGGGCTGGACCCCGACAAGGTCACGCTCTTTCGCCAGTCCGACGTCTCCGCGCATTCCGAGCTGGGTTGGCTGCTCAATACGATCGCGACGATGGGCGAGCTGAAGCGGATGACCCAGTTCAAGGACAAGGCCGGCGGCAAGGCGGAAGCGTCGGTCGGGGTCGGGCTGTTCGATTATCCGGTCCTGATGGCGGCGGACATCCTGCTGTATGAGGCGGACCTGGTGCCGACCGGCGAGGACCAGAAGCAGCACATCGAGCTGGCCCGCGACCTGGCGCAGCGGTTCAACCACCGGTTCGGCCGGACCTTCCGGATGCCGAAGCCGATGATCCCGAAGATCGGGGCGCGGATCATGGGACTCGACGACCCGTCCGTGAAGATGTCGAAGAGCGCGGCCTCCGCCGGCAACCGGATCGAACTGATCGATTCGGAAGACGTGATCCGCAAGAAGGTCTCGCGGGCGGTGACTGACTCGGGTTCCGAGATCAAGGCCGGCCCGAAGAAGCCCGCCGTGACCAACCTCCTGACGATCATGTGCGCGCTGACGGACCGGACCGTCGCCGAGCTCGAGAAGGAGTTCGCGGGGAAGGGCTACAAGGAGTTCAAAGAGGCGCTGGCGGACACGGTGGTCGCGGCCCTGAAACCGATCCAACAGACCCTGGCAGAATTAGAGAAGAACCCGAAGTACGTCGACGAGGTCTTGGCGCGGGGCGCCGAGAAAGCCCGGCCGGTCGCCGAGCGGACGCTGGCGGCTGCGAAACAAGCCATGGGGCTGTGAAGCTCGTTTCACTCAACTGTTGGTGCGGTCACGAATTTGAGACGTTGACTTCTTTTATCGAGGAGCAATCGCGCGATACCGACGTGTTCTGCTTACAGGAAATGGTCGACGCGAAGCAGGACTTTTCGGACATCGACGACCGTTCCAACCTGATGACCGAAATCGGGAACCGGTTGCCGGCTTTCGACGGATTCTTCCACCCGATGATCGACGGGATGCTGGCGGACGGGACGCTGGTGGATCATGAGCTGCCGTTGGGCCAGGCTATGTTCATTCGCCGCGGGATCGCACACGGGGACGTCAAAGACCGATTCGTGTACCGAACGTACAACCAAATTATCGAAGGCGACATCTCAAGCATTCCACGTAACGTGCAATACGTGACGTTGACCGGGCTCGACCGTCCGTTGAACATCCTGAATTTCCACGGTCTTTGGTGGAACAGCTACAAGGATGACAACGAGCACCGGCTCGAACAGTCACGGAAGATCCTGGACCTGCTCAGCGGCCTAAAAGGGGAAGTCGTTTTGACCGGGGACTTCAACCTGAAGCCCGAGACGAAGAGCCTGGCGTTGTTCGAAGGTAGGCTACGAAATCTGATCAAGGAGTTCGGAGTTACGGACACCCGGACCAGCCTGTATAAGAAGCCCATCCGCCATGCGGACTACATATTGGTCAGTGAAAACGTCAAGGCCAAATCGTTCGAGGTGCCCGACCTCCCGATTTCCGACCACCGGCCGATGATCCTCGAGTTCAGTCTATGATTATGTTTCTGGAATGACTCGTGTCTGAGTACCCAAAACGGCCGTTTCCCCCGGCTCGATGGTGAGCCTTTCTTTCGGGTCATCCAGATCTTTCGCCCGGAACCGCGGCTCAATGCACACGAAGTCCCGTCCCGGCTCAGTCCACAGCGTCCAGAAAGGGAATCCCTCCGAAACGAGCTGGACCGTTCCCGTGCCGGGAATGTGAGCATGGACGACTTCTTGGCTGTCGTAGGTTTCGCTTTGGTCATGACTGAAGACACCAGATGAGTAGTCCTCGAAGTCAATCTCAATGTCACGCTTGCGAGCGTCTTCCACTCGGAAGTACGGATGGAATCCGGGAGCCAACGGCATCGGCTCGGTGCCGCGGTTTTCAACTTCCAGCCGTTGTATCAATCCCGAGTCTATCGTCGTCACTGAGTATCGAGCTCGGAACGGGTATCGGTATATCGCCGCAGTCTTCTCGTTGGATTCCAAGGCGAGTACTATCCCACGTTCGTCACTTTGCTCAACGGCCCATGGCAGGTCACGACCGAACCCATGCTGCGGTAGTTCGACGCCGGGCAGTTCGCGCTCGAACTTTCCGGCGATCGGGAATAGGATCGGACAACCGCCCCGCCGCGACCCGTAGCGTTGCGTGTCAGGAAAGTAGATATCGTTGCCGCCGACTTTCCATTCCGTGACCAAAGCGCCACCGCGCGGCTCATCGTCGGCCGGCTTGACCACGGCGCGCGAGTTTCCTGATTCCAGGACTATCTCGGTGGAATCGGTGAACTGCTCACTTTTTGGAACGCCTGATTGTCGCTTGGTCATAACGGAGAATTATACCATCTGTATGACTATATTTCAAGTCAACAAAGGCACTTTTACTTAGACTGGCGGTTTCCGACGGGCGCGGCCCTCACGGCTGTCGACCGCGGACTTCGATTTGCCCTTCGACGCACCCTTCGACTTTTTCCGCGGCGCGGTTTCCTCCAGCGTCAACGCGGTCTGGATGATCGCGATGTGCGTGTACGCCTGCGGGAAGTTCCCAGTGAGCTCGCCGGTGGCGGGGTCGATGTTCTCCGAGAACAGGCCCAAGTGGTTGGCGTGCTCCAGGATCAGCTCGAACCGGCGCCGCGCCTCGTCGTATTCGCCCTGCATTGCCAGCACCTGGGCCAGCCAGAGATTGCAGATGATCATCGCCGCCTTGGTCTCGCCCTGGTCGTCGACCATGTTGTAGCGCCGGATGAAGTCCCCGCTGGAAAGCTCCTTGATGATCCGCTTTACCGTCTTCTTCATCTTCGGATCCTTGGCGCTCAGGAACCCGAACAGCGGCATGTGCAGGATCGCCGCGTCCATCTCGTCGCGCTCGTAGGCGATCGTGAACGACTGCTTCTCCTTGTTCCAGCCGTGGGTCATCACGTCGTCGTGGATCTCGTCGCGGACCTTTTCCCAGCGCTTCGCCTTCTCGTCGTCCTTCATCCGTCGCGCCAGCCGGACGCCACGATCGACCGCCACCCAGGCCTGCACCTTCGAAGCGGTGTAGTTGAGCTTGAACTTCTCGTCGTAGAGCTCCCAGATACCGTTGTCGGGTTCCCTCCAGAACTTGCAGATCACCTCGACCAGGTCGGACAGCGTGCTCCACATGTCCGGCGAGAGGTAGTGCTTCTCCTCGAAGACGACCGCCGCGATGTCGATCACCTCGCCGAAGGCGTCCAGCTGCAACTGGTTGGCGGCGCGGTTGCCGACCCGCACCGGCACGCTGTTCTTGTATCCGGCCAGGTGGTCGAGCTCGAGCTCGGTCATCTCCTCGGTGCCGTCGACGCGGTACATGATCTGGATCTCCGGGCTGCCGTGCGAGATCGTCTCGCGCAGGAAGTGCATGAACGCCAGCGCCTCGGCGAACAGCCCGACCCGGAACAGCGCGTCCACCGTGAACGAGGCGTCGCGCAGCCAGCAGTAGCGGTAGTCCCAGGTGCGGTTGGTGCCGATGTCCTCCGGAATGGAAGTCGTGGCGGCCGCCACCACGGCGCCGGACGGCGCGTAGGTCAGGAGCTTGAGCGCCAAGGCCGAGCGCTTCACCGGCTCGAGGTACGGGCCGCTGTACTCGAGCTTCCACAGCCACTGCCGCCAGAAGTGCGTCGTCTTGTCGAGCACCTCCGAGTTGTCGACGTTCCCGTCGAACTGCGAGACGTCGAAAAGGTTCTTGCGGTAACCGAGCACGAGGTCGATCGTCTCGCCCTCCTTCATGGCGAATACCTTCGCGAGGTGGTCGGACTTCTCCTCGTAGGCGTCCACCAGCGGGGCGCTGCAGGAAAGGATGAAGGTCTGGCCCTCGCCGCGGGCCAGCCAGACGCCGCTGCGGAACTCGAACTTCGGCTTGGTGCGCGCGTAGTCGAAGGCCGGCTCCATGATCATCTCGACGTCGGCTTTGCCGCGGATCACCTTCACGCGGCGGCAGAGACGCTGCAGGGGGCGGGTGCGGTACGGTTCGGCGAAGATCGGCATGAAGTCGGTGACCTCGACCTCGGCCTCGTCCGAGACGAAGCTGGTCACCAGGATGTTGGTGTCCTCGAGGTAGTTCTGCTTCGACCAGAACTTGGTGCCGACCGGCTTCAGCGAGAAGAAGCCACCCTGCTTGGCGTCGAGCATCCGGCCGAACGCGGACGGCGAATCGAACCGCGGGAAACAGAACCAGTCGATGCTGGCGTCCTTGCTGACCAGCGCCGCCGTCTCGCAGTTGCCGATGATGCCGTAATCGAGGCCGGCCGTCGTCTGTGCCTTTTTGGTCTTAGCCATACCGCGCTATGTTACCGCGAAGCCGCGGTTGATTAGAAGCACCCAATCATTGTCTGATCAACGCTAGCACCTCGTCGCGCTTGGCTTCCATCAATGCCTGTGACTTCGCCTCGAGGGTGAGGCGGACCAGGGGTTGGGTGTCGGACGGGCGCACCACGAAATGCCAATCGGGGTAGCGGACGGCAAGTCCCGAAAGCTCGCTGTAAACGGCGTCACCATGGATCTGACGCACCCTATCCAGTACCGCGGCAGGATTCTCAACTTTGGAATTGATTTCACCTGAAAGGTAATACTTCCCCTCGAACTCCTTGACCTTCTCTGACAGGAGACCGTCGAGCAGGCTTACATATTGCAACATGGTCAGCCCGGCCAGGAGGCCCGAGTCGGCGTACCAGAAGTCCTTGAAGTAGAAGTGTCCCGACACCTCGCCGCCGAAGACGATCTTGTGTTTTGCCATTTCTTCTTTTATGTAGACGTGGCCCGGCTTCCAGATGTGCGGGATGCCGCCGTGGGCTTTGATCGTATCGGGGACCGCATCGGAGGCGCGCACGTCGTAAAGAATTTCCGCGCCGGAATTCTTGTGCAATTGGGCGATGGCTAAGAGCGCTGTCATCCAATCGCCCGGCACTGCCATGCCCCGATCGTCCACGGCCAGGCAGCGGTCGCCGTCGGGATCGAAGATCAGGCCGAGGTCGGCGCCGGTCTCCTTGACCTTGGCCTCGAGCATCTCCTTGCTCTCGGGTTGGATGACGTCATTGATGTGGTTTGGGAAGTTACCGTCCGGTTCAAAGCAGAGTTCGATCGTTTCTATCGGCAACCGCGCCTCGAGTTTGCGCCACACGGCACCTTGCGCACCGTTGCTGGTGTCGACCACCACCTTGAGCGGCTTGATCGTGTCCGGCGGCACCAGTTCCAATGCCTTATGGATGAATGCGTCAGTGACGGACTCCTTGGTGACGGAGCCGGTCGTCTTCGCGTCGGGGTAGGTCGGGCCGATTACCTTGGCGTAGAACTCCTTCGCGAGCAGGAAGTAGGGGAAGTCCCGCACCATCTTGAACCCGTTGTCCTTGGCCGCATTGTGCGAGGCGGTCACCATGATTCCGGGCAGGTCCTTGGAGCCGCAGGCGAAGTAGAATTCGTCGGTCGAGACTTGGCCGATGTCGACCACGTCGACGCCGGATTTGGTCAACCCGGTGACGACGGCCTGGCGGAATTCCGGGCCGGTCAAGCGGACGTCCCGTCCGACGACGGCCGTCTTCGGCTTCACTTCGGCCGCGAAGGCACGGCCGACTTGTTCGGCCGCCTCGGCGTCCAGTTGGTCGGGGACGACTCCCCGGATGTCGTACGCTTTGAATATTTCTTTTGCCGCGCGCATGAACGCATTGTATCAGCCGGTAGTAATCAGATAAAACCGCTTGACAAAGCGGATTATTGAGCATATCGTCACTAGCTAACGTTCTGGGAGGGACATGAAGCGAGACATCATCAGGAAGCGAAAATTCCGGCAGACACCGTTCGAGGTAAGCAGCGCGTATGTGCGCCAGCATCTCGTCGGCTTGCTCCGGCTGACGGAGGAACTCCGCGTCGGCTACGAGACGTATCCGCGCCTGCAGGCGGTCGTCGATCGGGAGGCCTGGGAGCAGCTCACCGACGTGCCGTACCGGCAGTTGCTCGATCTCAACCTGCACCCCCGCGACCGGGCGCTCCGCGACGCGGCGGCCAAGAACATTCTGCGGCTCGAGGACCTGGCGGCATCGCTGCTGGTGCGCGATCGCTCCGGACTCAACGATTCCGTCACCCGCGTGCTCCGCTACCGGATCGAGAACGGGCTGGCGACCGCTGACGCAGCGACCAGAGAGGACCGGGGATGAACTTCATCGTCAAGGAGTACGATCCGATCGAGGACGCGCTGCAACGGTTCCTTAAGTTCAACGCCACGCCTGCGCACGAGCGGGAAATCAGCGAGGACGATCTGATCTCGCTGGTCGTCCATCGCGTCAAGAACGCCGGGCGCTAAGCGTTGACGCTGAGCGTTGAGGGCTAGTTTTTAGGTGAGGATTCCGGTGCTCTTTCCGGGATTCTGCGGGGGGGTCCGTACACCTTTTTCGTTACTTCCAAACATCTGCAATCTTTTGCAGATCTTTTGCAGATTCTCGGAAGTAAGCAAAAAGAAGTATAGGATTTCCGGAGGTCCTCCGAACGACCTCCGAAGGGCTTCGGGGCGAGGAACCTTCGAAAAAACCTCGAAGCTGCCCCCACTCCCTCCCTAAACTAATTGAGCAACTCGCACTCGGCGGCCGAGCCAGTGACCTTCCGCATCCCGGACGGCCCGCCTTCGATCCGCTTGCCGCGTTCGCGTTCGAGATCGGCGCAGATCGCGTACCGGGATCCGTCGGAAACGTAGTAATAGTCGCGGGCGTCGGGAACCGGATCATCGAGGAACGTCTTCAAGTATCCGTCCAGTGACCGGACGAGTTTGCTGTCAGCGGAAACTGGCCAGACCGAAACCTGCTTCGGGTACGCGCCCTTGTCGGAGACGTAGCGGGCCAGCGCGGCGCGGTAAGTGGTCAGGTCGCGCTCGCGGGCCACGTCGTTCCGGGCGGAGAAGGCTTCCGCGTCGAGCGAGATCAACGCCACGGAGATGACACCGAAGTTCGTCTCGGCGCCACGGAGCTCGCGGTCGTTCTTCCAACTGAGTGAAATCGTCGATTCGCCGGCCGGGACCTCCACCTCGCGCTGGAACACCCACGGCGATTTCCCGCCGGTCACCAGCGAGACCGTCCGTCCGGCGATTTTCCGGCCGTTCAGCAGCACGTCGACGTCGTATTCGTATCCCGGCGGCAGCGTGCCCTGGTAGTTCCGGTAGTCGAAACGGAGCTTGTAGCGTCCGGCGTCGAGACTGTTGGAGCGGAAGGTCACCGTGTAGTTTTTCTTCGCGAAGACGCCGAGGTCGTCGTCGACGCTGACGCAGTCGGAGCCGTCGACCACGTGGCAGTCGAGGAAGTAGCGGCCGGGTGCCGACCAGGACTTCTGGTCGGACAGCGTCGGCTCGGCGCCTGGCTCGTACTCGCCGCTGGAGGCGAACACCTGGATCGACGCGATCAACGCGAAAGCCGCCAGCGCCGCCCAAGTGAACGTACCGAGACGGATGCTTCGGAGCTTGTCGTACGGCTTGAATGCCTTCCGCGGTGTTTCCATGTTTCTTTTGATATCTTTCCGTCGCTTCGAGTGTACCGCTTCGCGAGGAAATTACCGAAGCATACCACTTTTTGGCCTATTTGTCCAGGGTCTAAGCGGTTTTTTATCGTCAGACAATCTGCGGAGGAGGAGGGATTCGAACCCCCGAGACCCTTGCGGGCCTAACGGTTTTCGAGACCGCCCCATTCGACCGCTCTGGCACTCCTCCGAGTATTCTTATGATACTTCAGCGAAGCGTACGCGCTAAATGGTAGTGGCGGCAGTGGTTGTCTGCGAAAGTTTTTCGATTACACCCTGAGCCGTTCGCAGGGCTGCGTCCCGGGTATCGCTATGGTCGATGCCGATGCCCAGCAATTCGACTGCTAAGCCATCGAATTCAGTCTGGCGAGCAAGCGTGGGTATAGCAGCAATCGCTTCTAGTCGGCGCTCCGTACTCACGTCACCGTTTTTGAGTATTGCTTTCAAGGCTGAGTAAGTACCCATGGGATCGGATTCGATCATCAGGTCACGTTCTTCGGCCCATTCATATGCAGCTTCAGGATAGGCATATGCTTCGCCATCCATCTCGAGTCTCGTTCCCTCAGACAAATGTTGACTGAACTCGTTTTCGAAAGCGCTCATGGATTTATCATACTATGTGCGTCCCCGGAGAGATTCGAACTCCCGACACCTGGCTCCGGAAGCCAGTGCTCTATCCACTGAGCTACGGGGACGTGGATTCGGCTAACGCCGAATGCGCGCCTGGCAGGATTCGAACCTGCGACTTCCGGCTCCGCAAGCCGACGCTCTATCCACTGAGCTACAGGCGCATCTGCGACACCCGTCAATTGTACGACTAAGCGCGGCCTGCTTCCCAATCCGACTTGAGCAGACCGTAGTATTTACTATCCCGGTATTTCTCTTTGAAGTAATGATCTTGCCGCCGGGTACCTTCGTACTTCATGCCAAGCCGTTCCATCAGCCTCCAAGAAGGTTCGTTCGAAACGTCGCAACCTGCTTCGATACGATGCAGCCCGAGTACCGTGAATGCGTGTCGAATCATCGCCTCACTGGCCTCGGTCCCGTACCCTTCTCGATGAAAATCAGGAGATAGCGAGTATCCGAGTTCCGCCTTGTGATTTTCCGCGTCCATATGCAGATCAAAGACCCCGATTACCTTGCCGTCCTCCTTTAGTTCAACGGCGTAAATCAGATCTCCTTTATCCACCTTGGACGGTATCTCTTCTGTCAGCCAGCGCAGGCTCTCCGCTTCATTCTTGTGAGGTTCCCATGGCAGGAATTTCGATACTTCCGGCCTTCGCGCGTAATCGAACACGTCCGGTGCATCGCCGGCTTGGACAGGCCGAAGCAGCAACCGCTTCGTTTCTAGGGGCGTTATCTCAAAGCGCTCTGGCGGTGTTTCACTCATGTGGTTTCTTTTTCGTATTCGCTGCGCAGCAGGGAGTACATGTAGACGGTCGCCGGTTCGTCATCGACGATCCAGTATTGCCGCAGCTTGCCTTCGCGGGAAAATCCCAAGGCTTCCAAGCTTCGTTGGGACCGCGCGTTGGTGGTTCGGGTCATCGCTTGGACGCGGTTAAGCCCGAGCGCCCCAAAAGCGAAATCCAATACCGCCCGGGCAGCCTCCGCGCCGAATCCCTTGCCGCGCGCTTCCGCAACCAAACCTCGCGCCAACTCACCGCTCTGATTCTTCAGATCAATACTATGCAGACCGACCTCGCCCAGAAATTTTTCGGACTCCCTGCTTTCAACAATCCATGAATAGCGACCCGGTTTGAATCCGATCTGTTTTTCAATCCGCTCCTTGATTCGTTCGCGAGTCGCTATCTCTGATTTATAGTGGTTCGACGAACCGAAGTAGTCAGCCATTTCCGGATCCTCACTGAATTCGAAAAAGTTTTCCGCGTCCGTCGGGCGAATGTCCCGCAATCGCAGGCGGGGAGTCTCCAGTTCCGGAAACTCCGGCGGCCTCTCTTGTTCCTTCGGTTCCTCCACGCGGCTCATGTCTTACAGATTAGAGCCGGATCCAGCGGCTGAGCTTGTCGATGAAGTCCTCGGACTCCTTGGCCTGTTCGGCGAGGTGGTCCTTGAGCGCGTTCTGCACGGCCAACGGGTCGACGTCGGCCAGATGCACCTTGATCAACGGCTTGAACCGGCTGATGCCCTGCAGGGTCAACGTCTTGGCCGGGGGCTTGTAGATGACCCAGAACGCCTTGAGTTCGCTGAAAGGATGGAAGCGCTTGCCGACCTGGACGCCCAGCTTGGAGATCGCGATTGCCAGGGTGCGCGGCTTGTCTCCGGCGTGCTGGACGACCACGTAGGTCGCCAGCGCGAAGACTACCGCTACCAGCCACTGCTGGAGGACCAAGGCCCCCGCCACGAGCAACACTCCGGCCACCAACGCGACGGCGTACCATTTCTTGTTCCGGTCGTATTCCTCGAACTCCTTGGTTTCCCACGCCAGGATCGGCCGCTCAGAGTTCCGCGGCGCGGTCTTGGCGGGGGCGTTCGACTGCTTTTGCTTAGCCATGGGTTCTAAATAATTGGCTAACTATAGCACTTTTTAATACGTTTGTCAATTATGCTTATCAATAAAGTCATCTGTCCTTTGATTGACCACAACCCTTGGGGGTGCTACCATCTTGTCACAAATGGCCGTCAGGCTCGCCCCCGATTTTCGGGGGCAATTTATTTTTCGGGCCATTTCCGCATGAGCATCCGGACGACAATCTTACGCAAACCGGCGAAATCCTGTTTTTGCATGACGCCGCTCTTGCTGACCAAACGGCGCGAATCATACGCCCGCATCTGCGAGATCACCGCCACGCTTTCTCGTCCGACGACGTACCGGAACGGAAAGTAGTAGCGTCCACGCCGTCCGGTGGTCGATAACGGGATTCCCAAGAACAATCGCGCGTTGAATTTGCGCAGGATTACCACCGGCCGAGTGTACTCATCGTGCTTGCCGTCCTGTTCGAAACCGACGTTGACGCCGATCGCCGTCCACCAGATTTCACGCTCGTAAAAATACCGAGCGACGACAAGGCGCTCGTTGAGTTGACGCTTACGGACATGCCAACCGTCGTAATCCTTGCGAAAGGCGGTCTCCATATAAGCATGCTAGCATACGATGCGGAGAGGGTGGGATTCGAACCCACGCGCCGGCTGATGCCGACCTACAGGATTAGCAATCCCGCCCCTTAAGCCACTTGGGTACCTCTCCGTGTGCGGTTGAGCCGCGTCGCGATGTTAACGCATCTCCAGTGTAGCTGACCTGCCCGTTTGATTAAGAGGAAAATTAATCATACAGTTGAAAGTCATCTCAAGGCCTTAACAACCCGCCTAGTCATTTCTTCACAACCCGGAAAAAGCTGCTCCCGTTACCGACAAGAAAGAGGACCGATGCCCACGATAGCTCCACCGGATACCCATGAGATCGTACGTAACGATCCGGAAGTCGTCCCGAACCCCATCATTGATGAGGAGCCCGAGCCCGAGGAAGAGACTCCCGACGAGGGAATCTGCCACCTGCAGGACGATAACTGTCGCACGCTGTGCGGCGCCGATGGCCTGGCCATGCCGCTGAGCGGCCTTCAGAACCCAAAGGCCTCCCCCTGCGAAGGCGGTTGCGGCTATGCCCGCTGTCAGCAGTGCGTTTCGTTCGTGTAGCTCCAGATCGGGTTGTGAAGTACGGGCGCGCGACAGGACCACAACTGAAGATTTCCATCTTCAGCCTGCCGCCGCGCCCACCCGATTGACTAGGCAGGTTAAGGATAAAAAGTTACTGGTACGTCACACTTGGAGTTCGCGGCTGCAACGAAGTCGGCTGTACGGGGGTACCGAAGTAGTTGCCAAGGAGATCCTCTTTCGGGAGCCGGCCCGGCCCGGACGGGTCGTACCCTCGCTGGACCTCGGCGCCGTCCTTGTGTCCGTCGCCGTCCGAGTCCTGTCGTTTCGGGTCGGTCTCGAAGTACCGCTCCGCCAAATCGACCAAGCCGTCGCGGTCCCCGTCCGCCTCGGCTTCCCGCTCAAGCTGCTTGAAGGTCAATGACTGCTTCGGGGCGGAAACCGACATCGGCTCGTCATACTTCGTTATCGTCAGGGTGCTGTCACTGACAAAGCGCATACCCCCGGCGTCCTCCCCGCTGATCTCATCGTGACTTTTCACTTTCCGGATGGTGCCGTCCCGCTTGGATACCCATACGTCGATCGGATCGTTCCGCTTCGGAGTGGGGATATCGCCCCGGAGCGACTTGCGTTCCTCGGCGGTCAGATCGCGGCGCGCCACTATCGGCGCGATCGCTTGGTAAAATTCCTGCAGGTTGTCGTAATCGATCTTCAGCCGGTAGTGCCGAGCCGGCTCTCCGCCGATCTGGTCGTCCTTTTGCGGCTTGATCTCCTTTACCAAAGGATGTTGTTTTAGGACGTCCTTGATCTTCTTAATCTCGTCTTCAGTGAGGGGCTTCAGGTAATCGTCCACCGTCTTGCCGTCCGAGTCCTTTTCCTTGGCGGTGTCGAACGAAATCCAGAAGTTCTCGAACGGCTTGAGGTTCAGCATCTTGTTTTGGGGCGCTTTGGTCATCGCCCCGTAGATAGTCTTCCGGAGATAGCGGAATTCCAGCTCAGCGTCACCCTGGCCGACGCTACCCAGCGTACCTCCCACGCCGAGCTTCAGCGAAGCTTTCGGACTGTCCGTCTCGCGCCCGTCGTAGTCACCGCTGTATTTGACGGTGGCGTCGATGCGTTCCGCGGCCGGGTTCTTACTGTCGGTGCCGGCTTGTTTCACGTCTACTGCACCTTCGAAGTGGAGGGACCGTGCGGAAGCCAACTTATCGGCTGCCCGGTAAAGTACCCGTTCCGGAGAAAGGTACACCAGGAAATACGCCGCGGTTCCGCCGGCGATCAGCAGCACCAAGGTGACTGCCAGCGCCGCTACTTTCCAGTTCAGGCGTCGCTTGGCGGGGGAATCGCCCGGTGCGGTTGGTGCGGGCGAGGCAGCGGCTTCGTCAGCCTGCCCAGCCGCGGCTGCCTGTCGGTACGCTTCGGCTTGGGCCGATTCAGCCTCGGTATCGACGGGGTTCCCGGGTTGGCCTGAATTGATCATGACAATTAGAAAATTGCTTAATGGTACTACTTTTCAGCGTAACAGTCAAGCGTATGGGTCGGTGCGGAGGGTGAGGGACTCGAACCCCCAAGCCCTTGCGGGCGCCGGTTTTCAAGACCGGTGCAATAGCCAATTCTGCCAACCCTCCGTGTTTCCAGCTTACCGCGCCAGCCGGTTGTCGGCATCGTCGGATCGGTGCACCATGGACTCTTGTCATCCCGGCGGAGACTTGACAGAAACACCTAAAAATGTTATGGTTACGTAATTTCTGTGGACATGCGTCCCCAGATCCAAACCATGCACCATGGCCAATGACAATCTGACAGCACGGGAAAAAGCCAAACTGGCCGACTTCGTCCGGAAGGACCTGGACGCCAGCCAACCTTCGGCGTCTGGAGCTACCGGAGCGGCGGCGGACGAGTTGGGCAGCGACCTGAAGAAGAACGAGGAAGGCCGCCGCAAGCAACTCAACACGATGACGCCTTCGGTGAAGGATGACCGCGAGGTGATCAAGAAGGCGGAAGCGGCCGGCAAGCACGCTCCGAACGTCGAGGAGGACGTAGACTTCTTCTCGCGCGGCGACGTCAGCAAGGTGGTCGACGAGCTCAAGGCCGAGAAGGTCGAGGAAAGACAACGCGTCGCCGCCAAGAAGGCGCAACTCCCGTTCGTGCGGCTGATCGGCTACCCGATCAGTCCCGAAGTCCTGGCGATCATCCCGCGCGAGGTCGCCGAACGGTACGGCATCATCGCCTACATCAAGGCCGGCCGGAAGGTCCGGCTCGGCGTACTGCGGCCGGGAACCAAGGAGACGGTGCAGGCGCTGGATTCGCTCGGGCGGGCCACCCCGTTCGACTTCCTGATCGCAGGCATCGGCGAGGACTCGTACCGCTACGCGATGCAGCTCTACGAGGAGCTGCCGCAAGCCGTGAAGTCCGCGTCGGACGTTTCGGTCGGCGCCGCGGATAAGCAGGCCTTCGAGACGGACATCAAGTCGTTCCTCGACCTCAAGGCGAAGATCACCAACGTGCCGACGACCAAGGTCGTGGACACGCTGCTCAGCGGCGCGGTGAAGGTCGGCGCTTCCGACGTGCACATCGAGCCGGTCGAGGACGGCGTCCGCATCCGCTACCGGATGGACGGCGTGCTGCATACGGTCGCCGATTTCAAGGCGGACATCCTGGCCAGCCTGCTCTCGCGGCTGAAGTTCCTCGGGAAACTGAAGCTCGACGTGAACCGGATGCCGCAGGACGGACGGTTTACGATCAAGGAAGGTGGCGCGGACGGGTCCGGCGCGGACGGCGCGGAAGACTCCGGTTTGAGCGGGGCCGCGCAAGGCGGCAGCGACACCAAGTTCGGCTCAAGGAAGGCCGGTGCCAAGGCGCACGAGATCGACGTCCGCGTGGCGACGATGCCGTCGCAGTACGGCGAAGCGATCACGATGCGGCTGCTCTCCCGCGACTCCGTGACGATCGGCCTGGACTCGCTCGGCCTGACCGGCGAGGCCCGGAAGACGGTCCTGGCCGCGATCGGCAAACCGCAGGGGTTGGTACTCGAGTGCGGGCCGACCGGCTCCGGCAAGACCACCACGCTGTACTCGCTGCTGACGCGGCTGAACGATCCGGAGAAGAAACTGGTGACGCTGGAGGATCCGGTGGAATACCGGCTGCCTGGCGTGATCCAGTCGCAGATCGATCCCGAACACGGCTACGACTTCGGCGAGGGATTCCGCTCGGTGTTGCGGCTCGACCCGGACGTCCTGATGATCGGGGAGATCCGCGACCGGAAGACGGCCGACCAGGCGGTCCAGGCTGCGCTGACCGGACACATCGTGCTGTCGACGCTCCACACCAACGACGCGCCGACCGCGATTCCGCGGCTGAGTGACCTCGGCGTGCGTCCGTTCTTGCTGGCGAACGCGATCAACGCGGTAATCGCCCAGCGGCTGGTCCGGAAGGTCTGCCCGCACTGCGCGGTCGAGACCAAGCCCGACGACACGGCGATGGAAGCGGTCCGGAAGGCGCTGAAGGGCCTGCCGCCGACGGCCAAGGACAGCCTGCCGCCGGAAAAGGAATGGCTCTTCATGAAGGGCAAAGGCTGCACCCGTTGCAACGGCACCGGCTACTCGGGCCGGATCGGCATCTTCGAGGTCCTGACGATCAACGAGGAATTGGAGCGCATGGCGATGAACCACGTTCCGGTCAGCCAGATCCGACAGGCCGCCCGGCAGGCGGGTATGATGACGTTGGAACAGGACGGCTTGCTGAAGGCCCTGGCCGGGGTCACCACGGTCGACGAGGTCTGGCGGGTCGCCCGGGACATCTGACCGGACGAAAGCCGTGAAACAAAATCTTCGCAAAACCGCCTTTACCGTCGCGCTCTGCTCCCTGATCGGAGCCGGCTTGGCGATTCCTTCGGCGTCGGCGCAGGACAGCTTGGAAAAGGCCCGGGCGGATAAGTCGCTGTATCAGGGACAGCAGCAAGTATTGAATGAGCGTAAGCTTTCCTCCGCCGACGATCTCCGCCTGGCCAAGAAAACCCTAAGCAAGCATAGGCAGGTCGTCGCGGCGAGTGAGGCCAAGCTTGAAGAAGTCAACGAGCGCATAACCCGGCTTAAAGCAGAACGCGGGAGTGCCATGGAGGAAGCTTATGTCACCTCCGGACGCGAAAACCTGTTGTTCGCGCTGGTGGACTCGACTTCGCTCAGCGAATTCCTGCGGCGAGGCCAGTACACGATCTTTCTAGTCAACCGGAAGGAAGACCTGGTTACCTCGCTTGATGGACGAATCGCCGGGCTCGATACGGAGCGGCGTGATCTGGTGACGGCGCAGAATGCGCTGGAGGATGATATCCGGCGACTGGCCGATCAGATCGCCCTGCTGGAACTCCAGCTGAAAGCGAATGCCGACAACCTGGCCGATGCCGCAGCTCGTGAGGCCTACCTCAGTACGGTCACGGGGTGCAGCAACCGGAATCATCGCGACGTGACCAAGCAAAACGGACCGGTGGATGGGCGGTTCGCGTTCGTCGGCAGTGGGACCGACCATGGGCTCGGGATGAGCCAGTTCGGCGCGCGTGGTGCTGCCAAGCATGGTAAGAACTACAAGGAAATCCTGAATCACTATTACCGTGGCACGCGACTCGATACTACCGATGCCCATGCTGGTTACCGCGGCAATCTGGATCGGTATGTAGCCGGTGTGGTCCAAGGCGAGATGGGCCAGTTCACCTCGGAACGATCTGCGCGTGAAGCGTTAAAAGCCCAAGCGGTCGCAGCTCGCAGCTTTGCCGTCGCCACGTTGAACTCCGGCGGCCAGCTTGATGACACGACCGGCACACAGGTGTACACGAGTCCGCGTGCCGCTGCCAGCCGCGTCGCCAACGACACGGCACGGCAGGTACTGACCTATGACGGTTCGGTAATCCCGGCGTACTACCACTCGACGTCCGGCGGCTGGACGGAAAACAACGAGAACGTTTGGGGTGGCCGACCGCTGCCTTGGCTGCGCGGCGTCGCGAGCCCGCTGGAGACCGATTCGCCCTCCTGGCGCTGGGAGTCCCGTGGAAGCTATTCCCGGTCCCAGATGGAGGACATCATGAACAGCGATCCGCTGACCAGCGTCGGGCGGCTCGAGACGGTGCGTATTGCCAAACGGTGCGTGTCCGGACGGGTGGCCGTAGTGGAGGTACGCGGCTCCCGGGGAACCAAGAAGGTCACCGGTAACGAGTTCCGGGACATCATGTACAGCGCCCCTGCTTCCGACGAAAGCTTCTGGTTGTCTACGCTGTTCGGGTTCCGGTAAGCGAAAGCCCCCGTCAATCTGAATAGATCTTGGGGGGCGGGATCCCGCCAGCCGGATTGCTGGCGGGGGTAGCTGCGATGGTGCTGGACTTAGTTGTAGAGCTTGCCTTGTCGCTCTTCGTTCCATCGGATCCACACATGGGTCTGGATGAGGAAATGGACTAGCCCGAAAGTCGTCATGAATGCCGCGATGCCGACAGGGTTGGTTCCCGCCTCGATAGAAAGCAGAACTCCTAGCGTCAGCCAAACCGGTGCTGAGCCAATCAGCACGATCGGGATGAACGGCCGCTTTGCCGCCTTCCGACGGTCCACATAACCGGCTTGCAGGACCATGACAACTGCCAGGTAGGCCGCAAGAATCCACCAGTCCAGCGTTCCGTGGTCGATCAGCCAAAGGGCCGCACCGACCTGGAGGCCGAGCGAGAGGACGGCGGTGTCCAGCTCGTGCCACAGTCCGCGACGGTCCGTGAGATAGAACAGCGTTCGCGCCATCCCGTCGAGCCCATGGCTGAGGATTCCGGCTGCGAACAGCCAGAATGCCTGCTCCCCGGTGATGGTGACTTCCGGTATGAACGGAAGCCCGGACAGGGCCGGCAATGCCAACAGGGCGATTACTGGCACGCGCACCAGCGTGATTAGATTCGGGAGCCAATACATGACCCCTCCTTTCCGTTCGACTTCCGTTTGCAGAACAATCAATCAAAATCGCGAGCGATTGCTCTGGGGCGGAAGCCGGCATGTGAAGGTCCGAGCCAGTAACAATACCGCTAACTTTTGCCTAAATCAAGGTGATTTTTGGGAAATTCGGAATCCGAGCAGTTCCGCCCGACGCCGGTGCTCGGCGGCTTCCTTGGCGTTTCCTTCGGCCTTTTCCAGCTCGGATTTGAGGTACCAGGAGTATCCGAACCCCGGATCCAAGTCAATCGAGATGCCGATGGCGCGGCGCGCGTCATCGTAGTCGCCGCTGGCCAGGTCGCTCGCCGCCCGAAGATTCCAGCCGTCGCGGTATTCCGGCTGCCGTTCACTGGCGGTCCGGCCGATCCGGCCTGCCGCCGACCGCTCGTCCAGCTCGAGGAGCAGGCTGCCGCGCATGACTCGGCGACTGAAGGCTTCCTTCGTCCGGGCCATGTTGCGGAGAACGGGCGCGATCTCAAGGACGGCGTCATCCGGCACCGCGACGAGCCGGTTCAGGAACGCCGCCACGGCGGGGTCCGGGTGGATTACCTGCGGGACGGTCGGGCTAAGCGAGCGCAAGATGACCGCGGTGCGGTCGGGGTCGTCGACCGATTCGGCGAGAATCGCAGGGTATGCGCCGACGATGCTCTGAGCTCCCGTGCTGAGCCGCGCGGCGGTAGCGAAGTCGGTCGCGTCGACGGCGGCGTGGGAAAGGCCGAGCCTGACGACGGTGTCGGCCGGGTCGCCGAGTTGGTCGCGGGCGGACTCGTAGGCCCCCAGGTTGTCCTGGGCCCCGGCGGCCCCGGCGGCGGCGCGGCCCAGCGCGGCGAACTTTCCGTCCGCGGCCGCGAAGTGTTCCAGCGCCCGCCGGTAGTCGCCGCGGAGGTAGGCGAGCGAGCCGAGTGACAAGGCGCGGTCTGGCTCGGGCGAGATCGCGTAGGCCAACCGGGCCTGCTGATAACTGGCGGCGACGTCGTGCCGCGCGAGCAGGGACCGCGACTCGGTATCGTACCGCTGGGCCTGGTCGGCGCGCCAACTGGCGGTCGCGAACCAAACGATACCGCCGGCCGCCACCAGCAGGATCGCCGCGGTCGCCAGGGCCGTGGCAAACCGACTGACCCGCCGGATGCCCGGGCGCAACCGCCGCCGCGCCTGCCGCTTAGGAGGCTTCGAGCTTGGCGAGGGCCGCTTCGGCTTCCGCGAGCTGGGCTTTCGTCTCGGCGACGACGTGTTCCGGCGCGTTTTCGACATAATCCTCGTTTGCGAGCCGCTCCTTGAACCGCTCTATCTCCATTCTCTTGGCCTCGACTTCCCGCTGCAAATGCGCGGCCGCTGCATCGCTGGCCAAACCGGCGAGCGGCACGACTACAGTGGCGTCGCCGACCGCGGCCCGGGCGACTTCTCCAGTCGGCGGATTCTGCCCGACCCGAAGGATCGAGACCCGCGCCAGCTTGGTGATCACGTCGCCGGCCGCCGCGATCCAATCCGGTTCGTCGGTGACCACGTACGCCTGCACGAACGAAGCCGCCGGCGTCTGGTGCTCCGCCCGGATCCGGCGGATCGTCTCGATCACCTCGCGGATGCGGTCGAACCGGGCGCCGTCCTCCGGCTGGTCCAGATCCCCGTGCACCGCCGGCCAAGGACTGGTGATCAGCGCGCTGCCTTTGCCGCTCGCACCCTTGCCGAGGCCGTCCCGCCAGATCACCTCGGTGAGAAACGGCATGAACGGATGGAGGAGCCCGAGGATCGTCTCAAGGACGTACTTCAGGATGATGCCGGTGTTCCGGGCGGCCTCGTCGTTCCGCAGTTGGACCTTGGCCGCCTCGAGGTACCAGTCCGCGAAGTCCGACCAGATGAACTCGTACAGCGCGTTGCCGGCGAATCCGAGGTCGTACGGTTTGGCGAGCTTCTTCGGAGTGGCCGGCTCCGGCGTTTTTCCCGGCTTGTCGTAAGCGGCCGGGTCGTGGAACGCGGCCTCGACCGTCTGCGCGGTCCGGTAGAGCTTGTGCAGGATGCCGCGGTCGAAAGTCGTAAGGGTTTCTGCCCGCAGGTCGCCGAGTCCGGCTTCGCCCTCGACGGTGTCGGTGACGAACCGCGAGATGTTCCAGATCTTGTTCGCGAAGTTGCGGGACTTCACCAGTCGCGCCTCGTCGAACTTGAGGTCGTTGCCCGGCGAGGAGGAAGTCACGAGCATCCAGCGCAGGGCGTCGGCGCCGTACTTGCCGATCATCTCGAGCGGGTCGACTCCGTTGCCGAGCGACTTCGAGAACTTCCGCCCGCGCTGGTCGCGGACCAAGCCGTGGAGGTACGCGGTGTGAAACGGCGGCTTCAGCGCACCTTTGCCCGCGCCGCCTCCTGCGCCCGGCTTCACGTCCAGCGCCACCGTCATCAGCACCATCCGGGTGATCCAGAAGAAGATGATGTCGTAGCCGGTCTCGAGCACGTCGTTCGGGAAGAAGCGCTTGAAGTCCGGCGCCGTCTGCTTCGGCCAGCCCATCGTCGAGAACGGCCAGAGCGCCGAGCTGAACCAGGTATCGAGCGTGTCCTGGCTTTTCTTGAATCCCGGCTTCGCGGTCAGCGAGACCTCGCCTTTGGCGTTCACGTACGCCGGCACCGGATGGCCGAACCAGACCTGGCGCGAGATGCACCAGTCGTGCAGCTTCTCGAGCCAATCGAGATACGTCTTCTCGAACCGCTGCGGGACGAACTTGAGGTCGCCGTCCCGGGCGAACCTGGCGGCTTGCTTCTTGATGTCCGAGACCTTCAGGAACCACTGCTCGGAGATGCGCGGCTCGATCACGTCGTCGCTACGGTAACAGCGCCCGACCGAATGCTTGTGGACTTCTTTTTTCACCAGGAGCTTCTCATGCTTCAGCCAATCGACCATCTTCTTCCGCGCCGCGAACCGGTCGAGCCCGGCGAGCTTCGGACCCGCGGCCTCGGTCATCTTCCCGTCCTCGCCGATCACTTCGAGCGGCGGGCCGGCTTCTTTCGGCCGCCGCTCGTACACCGCGTAGTCGTTCTTGTCGTGGAACGGCGTGATCTTCACGACGCCGGTACCGAACTCCGGATCGACCATCTCGTCCGCCAGCACCCGCAGCGTTCGCGGACCGTTGATCGTCTTGACCTCGATCTCCTTACCGACCCACTTAGCGTAGCGCTTGTCCTTGGGGTGCACGGCGACCGCCGTGTCGCCGACCTTGGTCTCCGGTCGCGTGGTGCCGAGCGTGAACGGTCCGTACTTCATGTAGTAGAGGACGCCCTCCTGCTCCTTATAGACGACCTCGTCGTCGGCCAGTACCGTCCGGCAGGTCGGACACCAGTTCACCATGTAGCTGCCGCGGTAGATCAGGCCTTTCTTGAACAGCCGCTTGAACGCTTCCGCGACCGCGGCCTTGCGAGGCGGATCCAACGTGAACGCGTTCCGGCTCCAATCGCAGGAAGTGCCCATCGCGCGGACCTGGTCTTCGATGATCTTCTTGTTTTCCATCGCGAAGGCAAGCGTCCGCTTCTCGAAATCGGCGCGGCCGAGGTCGTGGCGGGTCTTGCCGTCGGCGGCGAGCTGCTTGTCGACCTGGGCCGCCGTGGCGATCGCGGCGTGGTCGGTGCCGGGGAGGTATAGCGTGTCAAAACCGCGCTTACGGTGGTAGCGGGTCAGCGCGTCCTCGAGCGCCAGCATGATTGCGTGACCGCTGTGCAACCGGTCGGTTACGTTCGGCGGCGGCATGATGATCGAGTACGGTCGGCGCTCCTTGTCGGCCTTCTTCCGGCTGTCGGACGCCGGCTTGAACGCGCCCGACTTTTCCCAGGCCGCGTAGACCGCGTCTTCGTAGGCGGCGGGCTCGTACGTCTTGGGGAGTTCCTGCTTGGCGCGTTCCTTCACGACTCTAATAGTAACGCGCGCCGGGAGGTTATCATTAACGGGTGCCACGTTCCCGACCGAAGAAACGCTACAGTCTCGACCAGCTCGTCGCGTACGCGATCCTGACCGTCGTCGGCGTGGCGATGCTGGTGACCGTCTGGCCTTCGCTGAACGCGGACGGCTACCTCGCGGCCTGGGACGCCGGCGGACACTTGCTGAAAGCGGAGTTTTTCGCGCACCAACTGCTGGCACACGGCCAGCTCGACGGCTGGTTCCCGGCCTGGCATGGCGGATTCGGGTTGTTCCAGTATTACCCGCCGCTTCTGTACTATTTGCTCGGCCCGCTGACGTATCTCTTCCAACCGGAGTTAGCGCTGCGATTGTTCACGGCGGCGCTCTGGATCGGATTGCTCCCGGCCACGTACTATTTATTGCGCAGCTTCTCGCTGTCCCGCCCGTTCGCCGCTCTCGGCAGCGGCCTGCTGCTTTCGCTGAACGCCTCCTTCGGGGTCGGGCTCGGCGCGCTGTACGGCGTCGGCCTGTTGCCGAACGGTCTCGGGTTCATCCTCGCGATCTGGGCATTGGGGCGGCTCAAGCGAGACCTCTTCGACCGGCGCGGCACGTCGGACATCCTGCTGACCGGCGTCGTCTTCGGTCTGTTGGTCCTGGCCCACACCTTCTCAGCGTACTGGTTCCTCCTGGCCTCGGCGGTCCTGGTGGTGAGCGCGGCCTGGGGCCGGCACCGCGCCGGCATCGTCCCGATCCTCAAACGATACGGCCTGGTGCTGGCCGTCGGCTTGGCCCTCTCCGCCTACTGGTGGATCCCGCTGCTCGGTACGTTCGACGAGATGGGCGCGACCGGCGCGATCCAGCAGCAATCGCCGGGAGAAATCCTCAAGGGACTGCTGCTGTCCCAGGATTCCGGCGGCTGGCCGCTGAGCGTCCTGGCGGCGGCGGGATTGGCGTACCTTGGATTCCGGCGCCGCTTCCGCGAACTCGGATTCTTCGCGGCGACGGGCATCCTCACGCTGCTGCTATCCGTCAACGCGATCAACGGATTACTGCCGTTCGGCGGCATCGTCGGCTCGAGCCAGTTCATCCGGTTCCACGCGTTCTTCGCCCTGCTGCTGATGGTCCTCGGCGCGATCGGACTGGCCGGCCTGTGGCACGCCGCCGTCCGGGTGCGGCGCCGATACCGTCCGGTCGGAATCGCGGTCGCCGTTTCCACCGTGGCGCTGCTGTTCAACTTCGTGGTGCTGCCGACGCTGTACGGCAAGGCAGGGTTCATCCGGGTCGTCGACAACGAACCGACGGCGGAGCTGGACCAGCTGGCCGAGCAACTGGCAGACCGACTCCGGCCCGGAGAGTTCGTTTTGTCCGAGTTCAACTGGGAATCGCGGTACTTCCTCGGATCGCCGCACTTCGTGAACCAACGCTTGCCGCGCGAGCTGCCCGAGATCCGCGACCTGGACGGTAACTTCCCGGAGGGTACGAAAGGCGCGGCCCGGCCGGTACTGATCGCTTCGACCATGGGCGACCGCTTGTTCCTCGGTTCGCAGGCGGAATACCTGCGGAGCCGCGGCGTGCGGTATCTGGTCAGCACGTTCCCGATCACGCGCCGTTCACTCGACCGGCAGGAGTGGCTGCGGCCGGTCTGGCAAGGGCGGATCCTTTCGCTCTACGAGGTCCGGCGGTTCGACCGGGCGTTCGGATTGCCGCCGCGAGCCGCCGGGTCGCTGACCTCGGCCGAGTTCCGGAACGGTTCCTATCGTCTCCGGTTCAGCCGACCGGTCGAGCTGGCGGACGGGACGACGCTGGCGCTGAGCTATCATCCCTGGCTGGTCGTCCGGAACGAGGGCAGCGCATCGAACGGCGGGACCGGCGAGCGCGGCGCGGCGGACCGTGGCGACGAACTGAGGACCAAGGATTCCAGCGACCGGCTGGCGATCGCCGAACCGGCCGTCACCAAGGAGCTGACGGTCTCGTATGAACCGCCGGGCTGGGTGCGCGGGTCGTGGATCGTCTCGGTGCTGGGATTGCTGGGACTCGGGATCCTGCTCGCCAAACGCCGCCGGATCACAGCTTGGCTGACCGACCGAGTGCCAGCGAGGGGTCGGCGGAAACGGCGAACCGCTCGCCGCCGCTGAGCGCCTCGTCCCGCTTCCAGTATGCGGCGATGCCGATCATCGCGGCGTTGTCGGTGGCATATTCCGTCGGCGTGAGCAAGACCGGCACCTCCAGCTTTTCGGTGAGCGATTTCCGGAGCCGGTCGTTGGCGGCGACCCCGCCGCCGAGCAGCACGGCGGACGGTCCGGTCGCCCGCACGGCGCGGACGGCCTTGGTGACCAGCGCGTCGACGACCGCCGTTTCGAACGACGCGCAGATGTCGGCGAGTTCCTTTTTAGGGAGCTGCTTCGCGAGGTCCCGGCCGCCGTTGTCCTTCCGTCCGGCCAGCGTCTGCCGGACCGCGGTCTTCAGTCCTGAGAAAGACAGGTCGAAGTTGTCCTGATCCAGCATCGCGCGCGGGAAATGGTACGCGGCCGGGTCGCCGCCTTTGGAGAGCTTTGAGATCTCCGGACCGGCAGGGTACGGCAGGCCGAGTAACTTGCCGACCTTGTCGAATGCTTCGCCGGCCGCGTCGTCGCGGGTCGAGCCGACCAGCTCGAAGTCGTGATGCCCGCGCATCAGCACGAATTCGGTATGGCCGCCGGACACGACCATGCCGAGGTACGGGAACCGGAATTCCTTTTCCGCGGCGAGGCAGGCGTACAAGTGTCCGGCCAGGTGGTTCACTGGTACCAACGGCTTGTCCTTGGCGAGGGCCAACGCCTTGGCCGTCTCGAGGCCGACGATCAGGGAGCCGACCAGACCGGGACCTTGCGTGACGGCGATTGCGTAGATTCCGTCTCGGCCGGTCCCGTCCCAACCAACCTTCGCGTCGGCCAGCGCCTTCTCGACGACCGGGATGATCGTCTCCAGCTGCAACCGGGCCGCGACTTCGGGAACGACGCCGCCGGTGACGCGGTGCACGTCGATCTGCGAACTGACGACATTGGAGCGGACCGTCCGGCCGTCGGTCACGACCGCGGCCGCGGTCTCGTCGCACGAACTCTCGATGGCGAGGATATTCATCTCAACCCGAAAACCGCATGTCATACCAATCCAGTCCATACTCGGTCTGGATCAGCACTCGCTCGCCCTCCGCGCTGTGTTTGTGATCTTGGAGGCCGAGCAACTTCAGGGCTTCTTGCACATGCTCCTCGCTTGTCCCCTCGATTTCCAAATAAGGCGGCATGCCGGGATACGTATCGAGGTCGAACTGCCAGCCCTTCAGTTTCCAAGAGGTGCGGTCCTTCTCCTGATGGGCGTATTTTTCCAGGCCGATCTCTTCGAACATCGCCGCGAGTTGCCCGGGCTCTGCCAGGTTCAAGTTAATTTCACGGTGCTTTCGGGATGCACCTAGCTTTTCCGATTTTCCTTTCCAGGTCGCTTCGGAACGTCCGTCCGAGTAACTGCGTATTCGAAGGTACCAGGAATTTTCTCCTTCTTTGCTGCCGGTCGTTCGAAACCAGTCGACGACGAGCCGGCCGTCGAACAGTTGCTTTGCCTTAAGTTTGGCTAACGCCTGCGCAACACGGTCCCTTTGAACGTCCAGTACTTTCGTTTCGACTTCGTGAGCCATAAAGTCAGTCTAACGGCCGAACCCTGTTATCGTAATACGGTATGCAGGTAGAAGATTTCAGCCGGGCCAAGGGGGCGTGGAACAAGTTCGCGCGCGAAAACCGCGGCGGCGTGCTGCAGAGCTACGAGTGGGGCGAGTTCCGCCAGGAGATGGAATGGGAAGTCAGCTACCTCGGCGTCCGCGACGGCAAGACGACGCGACTCCAGGCGCTTGTGATGCGGAAGGCGCTGCCGGCGGGCTACGGCTTCTATTACGTGCCGGAAGGTCCGGTCGTGAAGGGCGGCGACTGGAACGACCCGAAGAACCGCGAGGCGTTCGAAGCCTTCGTCGCGCACCTCGAGCAGCGGGCGCACGAGGACAAGACGGTCTTCATGAAGGTCGACCCGCACCTGCCAGCCGAATCGTTCCCGCTGGACTGGCTCGCGCAGATCGGATTCCGCGACAGTCCCGAGGACGTCCAGGCCGCGGTGGTCAGCGAGGTCGACCTGAAGCCGAAGCTCGAGGACATCTTCGCCGGCTTCAAGCAGAAGGGCCGCTACAACGTCCGGAAGGCGGTAAAGCACGGCGTGACGGTCCGCAAAGGCACCGGCGAAAAGGAGCTCGAACAGTTCTACGGACTTCTCGAGGAGACGGCCAAGCGGCAGGGGATCACCTACCGCAAGAAGTGGTACTACGAACTTTTCCGCAAGCACCTGATGCAGGAGCACAAGGACGCGGAATTCTTGATCGCGTACCACGGCCAGGGCAAGGAAAAGTCCCCGGTCGCGGCGATCCTGGTGACGTTCTTCGGCGACGAGGCCGTCTATCTCTACGGCGGATCGACCCAGGCGGATCGCAATCTCTACGCGAGCTACCTGATCCAGTGGTCCGGCATGGAGGAAGCGCGGAGGCGCGGCTGCAAGTTCTACAACATGACCGGCATCGCGGCGACGGACGATCAAAACGATTCCTGGGCCGGGCTCCGGCAGTTCAAGCTGAAGTTCGGCGGCGGCCAGACCGACCTCGTCGGCGCGCGGGACTACGTCTTCCGGCCGGTCGAGTACTTCCTGTTCACGAACGCGGACCGCGTCCGGCGGAAACTGGCGAAACGTTCGGGCCACTAAGCTCGTAGAATAGCGGCATGGGACAAGCCCCGACCGATCCGCTGGTGAGCCTCAAGCAGTCCGGTCTCCGGGTCTGGAATTATTACTGGCACTTCCGGCACGAGCTCAAGATGAGCGAGGACGAGCTTCGCGAGGTCGGGATCGAAGGCGATGATCTGTTCATCCGGCCGGAACTGATCGAGCCGCTCAAGCAGGCGGACCGCGCCTTCCGCAAGCAAGGCTACGAACTGATCGTGAAGGATGCCTACCGCTCGCCGGAGCTGTACGAGTTGGCGTACCGCAAACGGCATGCCCGGTGGGGCAAGAAGGCTACCGACAGGCTCTACAACATGAAGGACAAGCCGCACACGTCGGGGCTGGTCGTAGACGTCAATCTCGTCGATCCGAAGACCGGAGAACAGGTCCGGATGCGCGATCCGAAGCATGACGATGACGGCGCGCAGACCATCGGCTACTACAAGGACAAGGACGATCCGACGAGCCGCGAGTACCAGCGCCTGCAGGACCTACTGATCGAGACGATGCTCGCGGTCGGATTCAAGCTAGGCGTGAAGCGCGAGTTCTGGCATTTCGAGTGGCCCGCGTCCGGCCAGCGAGTCGTACAGTAGAATGACCCCATGGAGCGAATCCTCGTGCCGATCCGCCAGGCGATCCCCGACCCGTTGCTGAACGCGGTCCGGGTGCCGTATCACTTCGGGTGGGCGTTGCTCGGGAACCTGATCTACCGATTTCCGGCGCGGAAACTCAAGATCGTCGGGATCACGGGGACGAAAGGGAAGTCCACCACGTCGTACTTGGCCGCCAAGGTACTGGAAGCCGGCGGCTTCAAGACCGGGCTGATCTCCGGCGTGATGATCAAGGTCGGCCCCGAGGAGACGCGCAACCGGACCAGCCTGACCACGCTGGGCCGCCTGGCTAACCCGCGACTGCTCCGCCGGATGGTCAAGGCCGGCTGCACCCACGTGGTGGTCGAGGTGACGTCGCACGCCCTGAACCAGTTCCGCGTCTGGGGCGTCCCGTTCGAGACGGCGGTATTCACGAACTTCAGCCAGGAGCACCTGGAACTGCACGGAAACAGCATGGCGAACTACCGGGCGGCCAAGGGCAAGCTGTTCCGGAAGCTCCGTCGGGCCGAGCAAAGCACGTCGATCGTCAACGGCGACGACAAAGAGGCGCCGTACTTCCTGGAGTTCTTCGCGGACACCAAGTACGTCTACGGCACGAAGCCGGAGATCCGGGACGTGCACCCGCTGGCCCGGACGGTGGTGGCGGAGGACGTCAAACTGAAGCCGGACGGCACGACGTTCACGGTGCGGAACGAGGAGACGGTCCGGGTCGCCTCGCACCTGGCGGGTGGGTTCAACGTCTCGAACGCGCTAGCGGCGGTCTCCGTCGGACTGGCCTACGGCGTGAAACCGAAGGACGTCGCCCGGGGAATCGGTTCGGTCCCGAGCGTACCGGGCCGGGTGGAACGGATCGAGGCGGGCCAGCCGTTCTCGATCATCGTCGACTTCGCCCACACCCCCGACTCGTACCGTACCGTCCTGACGGCGCTTCGCGAGATCACGCCGGGGCGGCTGATCACCGTCTTCGGTGCGTATGGCAACCGCGACATGCGGAAGTTCCCCGGCATCGGCAAGGTGAACGCGGAGTTCGCGGACCACATGATCCTCACCGAGGACGACCCGGGCACCGACGACCCGGATATGCTCACCGGACTGCTGGTCAAAGGCATCAAGCAGGCGAAGGGCGGGAAAGGCAAAGGAGCTGCGGGACGATACGAGATCGAGATGGACCGCCGCAAAGCCATCCGCCTGGCGTTCAAACAGGCGAAAAAGGATGATACCGTCGCGATCCTCGGCAAGGGCGGCCAGCTGGTCATGCGCTACGGCACGGGAAACGAGCCCTGGGACGACTCCAAGATCGCGGCCGAGGAGTGGAAGAAGCTGGTGCGCAATAAGTAGCCGGACTATACTCAATCTGGATGACATTCATCGAATCAGACGAGTTATCGCAAGACAAGGCACCGGACCCCGAAAGGGGTCTTTTTTCTAAGCCCGATCCGTCGGTCGCGGAGGAGTTCCGGGTGGACGTATCGCAGTTAGAGCGCCGCTCCGGCTACACGACCATGACCCGGATGGAACGGGATACGTATGACGCAGCCAGCCCGCATCGGGGGAATGAGTGGCTTTTCCTTCCGGGCACGATCGATCCCGAGAAGCTCGAAAAACGGCTATCTGGCCACATTCGTCCCGGCGCCACGGTCGTCCTGGTCGACGGCGCCGATACTGCCGAAATCCCTTTTGAGGATTTTCGAAAAGTCGATCCTCGGCTGTTCGCGGAGATGTCGCGGTATGCCCGGCACCGGCACAGTCTCGACCAATCCGGGTTACTGATTGAACTCACCGAGCACCTGATTCAGAAGAACGCGTAGCTACCGGTAAGATGGGGGCATGCCCGCTCCCCGTCCCAAGCTGGTCCTGATCGACGCCCACGCCCTGATCCATCGGGCGTTCCACGCGATCCCGTTCCTGGCCAAGCGGGACGGCGAACTGACCAACGCGGTGTACGGATTCACCGCGACGGTGCTGTCGGTGCTGAAGGAACTCCGGCCGGAATACGTGGCGGTGAGCTTCGACCTGCCCGAGCCGACGTTCCGCCACAAGAAATATGAGGATTACAAAGCGACACGTCAGAAGGCGCCGGACGAACTGCGCTCGCAGTTCGGGCGGGTGCGGGAAGTGGTCGACGCGCTCGGCATGCCCGTGTTCGAGCAAGCCGGCTACGAGGCGGACGACGTACTCGGCTCATTGGCCAAGCAGTTCAGCCGGAAGCACGACCTCGACGCGTACATCGTCACCGGCGACAAGGACACGCTGCAGCTCGTCGACGACCGTGTCCGGATATTCACGCTGCGGAAGGGCATCAAGGACACCGTCATCTACGATCCGGAGCGGCTCAAGGAGGAGACCGGCCTGACGCCGGAGGAATTCGTCGAGTATAAGGCGCTCAAGGGCGACCCGTCCGACAACATCCCCGGCGTGCCGGGCATCGGTGACAAGACGGCGACGATCCTGGTCCAGAAGTATCGGGACCTAGAGGGACTCTATAAGATCCTCGGCGAGGATCCGGCCAAGCATCCCGACATCAAGCCGAAGGTCCGCGCCAACCTGGCGGAGTTCAAGGAGCAGGCGTTCCTGTCCCGCGAACTGTCGCTGATCGTCACCGACCTGAAGTTGAAGTTCAATTTGAAGGACTGCACGATCCACGACTTCGACGTCGAGACGGCGCTGAAGTTGTTCAAGGAGATGGAGTTCAGTTCGTTGGTGCCGCGGATGAAGGAGGCGATGGCGGCGGAGGGCCAGCGGGTGAACGGTGAAGCGGTGAACGGAAAACCGTCGTCGGCAACGACCGCGCCCTCGAAGCCGCGCGACTTCTCCAAGGCCGACTACCGGATCGTGCGGACCGAGGCGGAGTTCAAGAAGTTCCTGGCCGAGCTCAAGCAGCAGCCGGTCTTCGCGTTCGATACCGAGACAGACACGCTGGACGCGATCCGGCCGGTGCTGGTCGGCATGTCGTTCTCCTGGCGCGCGGGCAGCGGATGGTACCTGCCGGTCGGACACCGCGATCCGGCCGGGCATAAGAAGGGCCCCAACCTCCCGCTGCGGAAGACACTGGCCGCGCTGAAGTCGGTCCTGACCGCGGCCGAACCGAAGATCGTCTGCCATCACCTCAAGTACGACTACCAGGTGATGCGGGCGGCCGACGGCGTCGGCCTCGAGCTCGGCGGCCTGGCGTTCGATACGCTGTTCGGCAGCTACCTGCTGAACCCGGGCGCGCGGACGCTCGGCCTCGACAAACTGGC
This sequence comes from bacterium, assembly GCA_030699935.1. Classification (GTDB taxonomy): domain Bacteria; phylum Patescibacteriota; class SICC01; order SICC01; family SICC01; genus JALYJZ01. The sequence continues at coordinate 64,644 of JAUYKS010000002.1, forward strand.
GTACCAGGAACTCGGCTACGAGATGCAGCCGATCACTGAGCTGATCGGCACCGGCAAGGACCAGACGCCGGTCTCGGAAGTCCCGGTCGAAGCGCTCGGCCACTACGCCGCCGAGGATGCGGACATCACCTGGCAGCTCTACGAGAAGTTCAGCGACCAGTTGGAGCAGCAGGGCCTGAGCAGCATCCAAGCCGACCTGGAGCTACCGCTGGCACCGGTCCTCGGTCGGATGGAGCAACGCGGCGTGAAGATCGACACGGCGTTCCTGTCCAAGATGTCCGACGTGTTCGGAAAGCGCCTCGCCAAGATCGAGAAAGCGGTCTGCAAGCTGGCCGGGCACGAGTTCAACTTGGCATCGCCGCGGCAACTGGCGGCGGTTTTGTTCGACGAGCTGCAGCTCGCCAAAGGTACGCGGACGCAGAGCGGCGCGCACGCCTCCACCGCCGCCGGCAAGATCGAGAAGTTGCGGGACGCGCACCCGATCGTGCCGCTGATCCTCGAGCACCGCGAACTGTCCAAGCTTAAAGGCACCTACCTCGACGCGCTCCCGAACCTAGTCCGGAAGGACACCGGCCGGCTGCACACTTCCTTCAACCAGACGGTGGCGGCGACGGGCCGGCTCAGTTCGTCGGATCCCAACCTCCAGAACATCCCGGTCCGCACCGAGGTCGGCCGCGAGATCCGCAAAGCCTTCGTCGCCGGCCGCGGCTGCAAGCTGATCTCGGCGGATTATTCCCAGTTCGAGCTGCGGATTGCCGCGCACATCTCCGGGGATGCGAAACTCTCGGAGCAGTTCCGCGAAGGCAAGGACATCCATACCGCGACCGCGGCGGCGGTCGCCGGCGTCGCCGAGGCGGACGTCACGCCGGAGCAGCGCTACGCCGCCAAGGCGGTGAACTTCTCGATCCTCTACGGCGCGACGCCGCACGGTGTGGCCCGCAGCACCGGCATGCCGGTCACCGAGGCCAAGGAATACATCGACCGCTACTTCCGGACGTACCCCAAGATCCGCGACTACATGGACGAGATGATCGCCAAGGTCCGGACGGACGGTTACGTTGAGACGCTCTTCGGCCGCCGCCGCTATCTGCCCGAGATTAATTCCAGTTCGCATCCGATCCGCGAGTCGGCCAAGCGGATGGCGATCAACATGCCGATCCAGGGCACGCAGGCCGACATCCTCAAGCTGGCGATGATCCAGGTCGACGCCGGCCTGGCGAAGGTTTCGAAGGATGCCCACCTCTTGCTCACGGTCCACGACGAACTCGTCCTGGAGGCGCCGACCAAGGACATCCCGAAGGTCGCGAAGTTCGTGGTGGAGACGATGCGCGGCGCCTACGCGCTCGACGTCCCGATCGAAGTCGAAGCGAAGGTCGGACCGAACTGGGGCGAACTGCAGCCGACCGGCGGCCCCGCTTGATTGAGCGGAGGCTGCATTGTAAGTAGACTGGAAAGTTACTTCCTAAATGCGCATGCAAGAAGAATCACCCGACACAACTTTGGCAGACGAGGAAAACGCTGACCTCACTGGTGCAGCTGACTTCACGAGCGAAGAAGCGTCCGAAGATGAAGCTGACATTGAAGATGCGTTGGCGGAACTAGAGTCCGTCCTCAAGGAAAGACCGGCGGACTCGAACGGCAGCGGGGAGCTGACGGAGGGCGTGGCGGTCGTGTTCGATTCGGCTGACGAAGAACCGGAGCCCTCGCCCGAAGTGAGCCGGGAAGAGGGAATCCGGTCGAAAGTGTCGGAGCTGCTGCAAATCGCCGCGGAACGATGCTCCACTACGACGAAGGACATGCGCGGACGCGGGCGCTCGATCCAGGCGGTCAGGGCCCGATGGGCCGCGGGACAGGCGCTTCGGCAAGCCGGTGTGCCGATAACGACGATCCGTGAAGCCCTCGACCGCGGTTCCGAAACCTCGACTTACCAGATGCTAAGGACGACTCGTCCGGATGCCATATCCGACTTACGGGCGATCCGCGAACGATTCGGGGATTGGACCTATCCCGAAGCGCCCGAAGCGCCCAAAGTGCCGGAATCGTTCGACCGGACGGCGGCGGAGCGGCTGGTCGTCGCGACCTTGAACTATTTCGGTACCGATCAAGCCGAACTTTCCAAGGTTCGGGGAAACAAGGCCGGCATGGATGCGCGCTGGGTCTCCGCGCAATTGTTGCGACATCTGAAAATACCGAAGATGGGCGTCAGGGACTTGCTGCACCGTCCGTCGATACAGTCCGTCTACTGTTTGTCTAACCGCCGGGCTCCGGAACTGCACGGAGCGGTGGAGGAAATCTGGGAAGGCTTCCAGAACGGCGAGGACTTTTCTGAACGGGCCCGGCGTATCGCCGAAGCCCGGGCGGCGGCGGCGCGGCCGGAGCCGGAACCGGAAGAACCCCCGGCGCTTTCCGGCGAGGAAATCGACCGTCTGATCCTGACCGCGGCCAACTACGTCGGTGTCCGTCCGGAGCAAGTGATCGACTCCCGAAAGAGCCGCCCGGAGGCGGTGCTGGCCCGAATCATCGTCCTGACGCTATTGGAAGAGGAACTCGGTATGCGGCGGAAGCATGTCGCCAAGCACTTCAACCGGGCGGCGGCATCCGTAACGTCCACGCTCCGCAACGACAACATCCGTCATTTGCTGCTCAACAACCAACGCGCGCGGATCGATATCCTCAAGGCGTTCAAGGCGGGAGATACGTTTGAGGAACGTGGCGAGGAGCTCTTGCGGGAACAGCGGGAGAAGGCGCGGAAGGAAGGCAAAGAACCTCCCTATAGCCGCGAAGTCCCGGCGGAGGAGCGAGAGCTGTTCGAGCGGTTCAGCGAGGGGAAAGAAGACGCCGTGAAGACGGTCGAAGACGCGTACCTGCAGCCGGTGCAAGACGCGATGCGGAAACGTCTGGAGGGCTCCGCGATCGGTTTGCCGGAACGGAAGCCCCTGGAGGTCTTACACCTGACCGCCCGTAACTTCGCGCCCGTGGCCGAACGGCACCGGAACTTCAAGGAATGGGTATTGCGGGTCGCCCGTCAGGAAGCCGAGGAGATGCTCGAGACGGAACGGCAGAAGAAGAAGATGCGAGAGGTCGACACGCGGCGCTATTTCACGGAGACCTACGAAGCGTACCGATCGGGAAACGTCCGTGCCTCCATGGGGCGGGCCATCGACTTTAATAAGGAGGACGGCAAGCGGGTCATGGATACGGCTAAGTCGGTCTACGCTGCTGCCGCCGAAGCGGCCAAAAAGAAGCTGCCGATCCCGTACTATGAGTTCCAGCGCCAGATCAAGCTCCTCAACAAGACCAGCGTGATCCTGCAGGACCCCGAGAGAGCCAAGGGGAAGATCCCGGCTGAGTCCCTGGCCAGGCAGGTCACCCTGGGCGAATTCGAGGGTGAGAAACTGGAGGAGCTGCTCGGATTGTTGCTCGAATCGGTCGTCCGGGACGCCGGCCTCAAGCTGGGGACGAAGCCCGGGCCGACGCGGAAGCCGAAAGTGCATATCTGACCCGCCATACTAACGTCGTGCGAAAAGGACATTCTCGCAAGCACGCCGACCCCCTGATGCCGGTTGTCGTCGAAACTAAAGTGGGAGACAATTAGGGTGAATTGAAACAGACAAAATAAATGACAAAGCGCTTGACACTACTGATAGAAACAACATGACAGGGGGCCGGCAGGCCCTTTTTACGTACAAAAAAGCAACCAACCCCTAAAGACCGGACACTAAACATGAAAACGACATGAGCGAAGAAACGATAACCGCCACCGACCTGGCTGCAGAGTTGGGCATCGAAGCTGAGCTCAGGGGCGATGCGGGTATCGACCCGGACGTCGAGGTTGATGTCGACGAGGGCACCGATCCGGACATAATCGAGAGATACGAATCCGACCTCGCGATGTTGCCCGAGGTCGAGGATCGGGAAACAAGCATTACGTTGCCGAGCGAACGGACCGACGACGAAATCTTCGCCGGCCAAGACGTGTATGCTTTCCCGGTCGTGTCCGCCGACGGCACCCACAAACTGATTCGCGGTACGGTCAGGGATGTAACCCTGTACGACTTTGAACACAGCAGCCCGGGCTTCGCGAGTCTCATGTTCAGGGAGCCTCCGTACCGGTATACCGGAGTCGACCTGAATCACAGCTCCCTGATCCCGGCCGTGGCCATGGATGCGTTCAAGCGGGATCCTGATCTTCTTGAACGATGGCTGCAAGACGGGACTCCGGAAGACCTGCGTGAGGTCGACGAGTTGCGCGATTCGATAGAGGCGGCCCTGGAGTTTCACGTCACTGACTCCGAAGCGTTCGAACCCATTCCAGTGCCGGAGGAGACGTCGAAGCCGAAACGAACCGGGGTTCGGAAGCGTTCCGTCGAGTACGAGATCGCCGCGCTGAAAGACGAATACCTGGAGCGGGCCTGGCGCGACTCCCTGTATGCCATGTCCAAGAAAGAAGAACGGGCATTGCTGGCCGCGGTCCAGACCGGTGACAGAGGAGCTTTCGATCAGGTCTTCGAGGGGCACCTCGGCCTGGTCGCCTTTTTCGTCGAGCAACAGAACGCCAACGGTACCTCCCAGGAACTGATGCGTCGCGGGTCGGAAATCCTGCGGGAAACCATCCACGGATTCCAAGCCGTCAACGGGAACCGCTTGGCCGATGCCGTTTGCGAGAGTCTCGATGCGCGGTTGACGGCCGACCTGTTCGAACAACTGGATGAGCGTAAGGAAAAGGCGAGCGAGGCACGTGAAAAGTTCCGGGGCGTAGTGCAGTTGGATCCTCAGGAAAAGCCCGCCCGCGCCGCGAAGCCTGCCGCCGAGAGTTCTCCTACTTTTTGCGATATTGATGAAGATCTCGATGAAGCCTGTGCGGTGGCCTGGGCCGGAGTCCATCGGTCCCTGGCCGAAGCTAGTAATCCGTACATGGACTGACGCGCCGAGCGGGAATCGGATGAGTTAGCCGCAGAGGTATACTAACGTCGTGCGAAAAAGACACTCCCGGACTCATGCCGACCCCCTGATGCCGGACGCCGGCAAGGCGGACCTGCACATGCATACCACCGCGTCCGACGGCAACGCTTCCCCGAAGCGCCTGCTGGACCATGTCGAGCAGCGGACCGACTTGGACGTGATCGCGATCACCGACCATGACACGATGGACGGCGCCCTGGAAGCCAAACGGATCCACGAGGCCGGCGACTACCGGTTCGACCTGATCCTCGGCCAGGAGGTCACTTCGACCGCCGGCCACATCCTGGGACTTTTCATCGAGAAGCCGGTTCCCAAGGAACGCTCCGCGGAAGAGACGATCCGCCTGATCCACAAGCAAGGCGGCCTGGCGATCGCCGCGCACCCGATGCTGGTGATGCGGTACACCGATCCGGACATGCTGACGGCCGACGGCGTCGGTGCCGACGTACTGCTCGGTGAGCAGTTCGACGGCGTCGAGATCGTAAACGGCAGTCCGACCCTGGGGAACGAGAACGCGCGGGCCCGGCTGCTCAACCGCACCATATTGTTCCGGGCGGAAACCGGCGGGTCGGACGCGCACATCCTCGACGCGATCGGCAAAGGGTACACGCTGTTTCCCGGCCGGACCGCCGCGGACCTGCGCCGGGCGGTCGAGCAGAAGACGACGGAAGCGGTGAGCACCAAGTACCGCATCCGCGAACTGCTTCGCTACGGTCGTTTCTTCATGAAGATGAAGTTCCGTGAGACCGGCAAACGGATGTTCGCCCTGTTCGGCCAAGGGCGGCGCAAGGAACGGGCCAGGGCTTCGGCTTCGGCGGATCCGGCATTGCGCGCGCCAAGAAAAAAGGCGGCGCGATGAGCAAGAAGGACGCCAAGAAGCTCGGCGGCACCAAGGCGCTTTGGCTGGTGACGGCCGGACTGGGGCTGCTTTTCCTGGCGGTCTGGGCTGCCGACAGCGGTGGCCAAGTCATTCCGCGCCAGACCCCGCAACCGGCCGCGGCGGAAGCCACGCCGGACCAAAGCGAACAGCAGCGCGCCAACCTGAACGATCTCGCGATCAGCGACGCGCAAGGAAGGGTCGACTCCCGGGCCCGGGTCCGGGTGAAGTCGGCCGACATCCGTAGCTTCAAAGGCGCGGACTTGCGGGAGACGGGTCCGGGAGATCCGTCGGCGCAACTCGGCACGGTGATCGTGCTGGTGGCCACGGTCGACGGCACGCCGGTATCTGAACTGACCTACCACGCCGTGGCGCCGGACCGCGTCGTGTTCGTCAAACAGGAAACGCCGTAGCTCCTAGCCACTCGCTACTCGCTATAAGCTAGTACATATGCCCGAACTGCCGGAAGTAGAGACCATCCGCCGGGGACTGGACGAAGTCCTGCCCGGCAAGCGCGTGCGGAGCTTTTCCGTGACCGTGCCCAAGATGTTCACGGCGATCAAGCCGGCCAAGCGCAAGGACCTGTTCGGGCCGCGGATTACCGGCGTGGACCGGCAGGGCAAGGCGCTGCTGATCCGACTTGGCCGCGGCGACGCGCCGTCCGGCCGCACGGTGGTGATCCACCTCAAGATGACCGGGCAGCTGATCTTCCGCGACGCGCCGTCCGGCGGGGCCAAGGGGAGGATCGTGCTGGCGGGTGGCCATCCGATTCCCACCATCGACAACGGCCATCCGGACGGCATGGACCTGCCCGGCAAGGTGACGCATGCCACGTTCACCTTCACCGACGGGAGCCGGCTGTTCTATAACGACCTGCGGAAGTTCGGCTACCTCAAGTTGGTGCCGACGACCGCCGTCAACGAACTGACCTTCATCAATTCGCTGGGGCCGGATCCGCTGGAGCGGTCGTTCTCACAGGCGGCATTCGACGCGTTGCTGCGCCGCCGCCCGGGGGCCAAGCTCAAGCCGCTGCTGCTGGACCAGACGGTGATCGCCGGACTCGGGAACATCTACGTCGACGAATCGCTCAACCTGGCGCGGCTGCATCCGTTGCGCACGGCGGGTTCGCTGACCAAGGCCCAGCGGACGGCCCTGCACCTCGCGATTAAGAAGGTGCTGCGCGCCGCACTGCGAGCCGGCGGTACGTCGGACAACACCTACGTGACCATCCGCGGTGAACGCGGCGACTATCTGCGCCGCGCCCGGGTGTATCATCGGGTCGGAGAGCCGTGCCGGCGCTGCGGCACGCCCATCGAACGCATCGTCGTAGTCGGCCGGGGGACGCACCTCTGTCCGCGCTGCCAACGTCCGCCTCGTTAACCCAAACGCTAATCCAATAACCATGATCCTCGTCATCCACGGACCAGAAACGTACTTAGTGCACCGCAAGCTCCGGCAAGCGTTCGACAAGGCGCGGGCCGCGGGCACTGTCGGCGTGACCGAATTGGACGCCGGCGACACCGACCTCAAGAAAGCCGGCGACGCGTTGCGAGGCGGTTCGTTGTTCGATGAGAAGGCGGTCGTGGTGTTCCGGAACTGGTTCATGGAGAAACCGGCGGACGACTCGAACAAGCTGGCCGAGTTGCTCGAGGCGGCTCCCAAGGAAACGGTCGTGATCGTCGCCGAGTCCGGCGAGGTTGACAAGCGCCGAAAGTCGTTCGCCAAGCTGGCGAAGCAGGCCGACAAGTCCTGGCACTTCCCGACTTTCGACGAACCGGCCGCCGCCGCCTGGCTGGTGAAACGGGCCGAGGAAGCTGGATCGAAGCTCTCGCCGGCGCTGGCCCGGAACATCGTATCCGCGCTCGGCACGGACGGCTGGATGCTGGCGACCGAAATCGACAAGCTGGTCGCGGCGAGCGACGGTGAAGTCACCGAGTCGCTGGTGGCCAACCTGACCGGCTCCAACCGCGTCTCCACGATCTGGGAGCTGGTGGACGCGGTTGCCGCCAAGGACTTCCGGAAGGCGCAGACGGCGCTGCGCAGCCTGCTGCAATCCGGCGAGCCGCCACAACGGATCTTCGCGATGGTCGTCCGGCAATACCGGATCCTGCTCGGCGTGCAGGCGGCCGAGGGCCAACCGGACGCTGCGGTCGCCAAACAGCTCGGCGTCCACCCGTATTCGGTGAAACAGGCGCGGCGGCAAATCTCCCGCTTTTCCCCGGACGAACTGCGCCGCATTTACGACGAACTGGCCGAGTTGGACGTTGCCGGAAAATCCGGCAAGCGCGACCCCGAACAGGCGCTCGAACTGTTCGTCGCGGAGCGGACCGTCGCGTAAGCCTTACGAGACTTTTTTCGTCGCCGTCTTCTTGGCGGCGGGCTTCTTAACCGCCGTTTTGGCGGCCGGTTTCTTCGAAGCAGCCTTCGCCGCCGGTTGGGCCGCAGCCGGTTTCGTCTTCGCCCGCTTCAACACGTCGACGACCCGCGACTTGTACCGGGCCGCGGTCCGCGGGTGGATCGCCCGCACTTTGGCCGCCTTGTCGAGATACTTCTGCGCGGCCGGCAGCGCCTTGGCAGCCTCTTCGGCCTTGCCGGCGGCGGCCAGCGTACGCACCTGCTTGAGCGCCGTCCGGGCGCGGGAACGGTGAAGCGTGTTTTTCTCCGCCTGCCGGGCGGCGACCTTCACGCGTTTCTTGGCTGATTTGATCTGAGGCATACCCGAATAGCATACATGACAACCCGCCCAGTCATCGAGGGCAGCCGGGGCATTGAACTGTCGTTAGTTTAGGCCCAGCCAGAAACGGGCGGATTCGGCCCAAGAGTTTCCGGTTCGCTGCTCGGCAGGATGCTCTTCAGCCGGCTGCATCGATTCGAATACCTTGATTATCTCTTCCTTCGGCAGTTGGCCGTCGAGAATTCCCTCCGTATCGCCGGTTTTGTAAGTGTAGCCGCCGAAGTCAGGGTCGGCGTAGATTGAACCGCTGTTTGTCTTGGCGTAAAACTGACACCCTTTCTGATCGGAGTACCCGTTGGCAGTCGGACCGCCGCAGTTTTCGGGAGGGTTGTATACGGAGGGTGATTCAAGCACCAGCACTTTGTAGAAGCCGTCATCGGATTCGTACCGTAAATCAACGACGGGTTTGCCAGTAAAAGGTTCGTCATTAACGGATCGACTGAATAGCTTGTAGCCCGCAGGCTGGTAGGTGGGTATCAGCACGTTTTCCGGAGTGGTTTCTTTGACGACTTCGGTCTGGCGGCCCTGATCGGCGAAGGCCAGTCCCGCGTATATCACGATCATTCCGGCTACGGCCAGATAGAGCGGCCAACGGGTCTGCGCCTGCGGTTGCTCCACTCCTGGTTGAGTCGTCTTTACATACTGGTTGTAAGCGCGAAGCAAAGATCCCCAATAAGCCAGTAATGTCAGGTAACCGGCCAGCGTCAGCGTCACCAGGCCGCCTTTGATATAGAAAATGGTGAGCGCGCCGCATAGTCCTTCCAAGCAGTTTGTGATGGCGGAAATACGGAGTGCCACATACAAGCCGATTATTGCGGCCAGACCGACTAGTCCAAACAAAAACGATAGACCGTGATAGGGGCGGAGGCCGAATTGCCAGCGCCAGTCATTTAGAACGCCAGTCAAACTTGTCTTCTCGGGGTTGATTCCCTGAGCGAGCTTAGGCCTGGTCACGAAGAACCAGTACAGCAGGTACGGAGGAAACAATGCGGCCAGAAGAATATTGAGAAGGATCGGTTGCTTAATCGAGTGGCTCGCTTCCATGCGGCCATAGTACAACACCATTGACGTAAAGCCCAAAAAGTGTTATCATTAAGCAATTTTTCCGAGGTTTTTCATTGACAGATGAGGAACCGGCCGATATGCTGGCAAGTTCATTTCACCGAGTCCGTACGTAACCCATGGAACTAAGTCCCAAACAACAAGTCACCGAATTGGTCAGGAAGTTCGATAACGTCCTGATCGTTACGCACGCCCGTCCCGACGGCGATGCGATCGGTTCGGCCTTGGCGATGCACCTCGTGCTCGAGCAGCTCGGCAAGCACCCGACGACGATCATCCGCGACGACATCCCGGGGATGTTCCGGTTCCTGCCGGCGCTCGACAAGGTCACCAAGGACCTGACCGGCAGCCGCGACCTCGTCGTCAGCGTGAACACGGCGCGGACCAAGGTCGACAAGCTGAAGTACAACACGACCGAAGACCGGCTGAACGTGGTGATCTCGCCGAAGGACGGCCAGTTCGCCGACAAGGACGTGGACGTCCGACAGGGCGCGTACAGCTTCGACTTAGTAATCGTCCTCGACGCGCCCGATCTCGACCGCCTCGGTTCGCTCTACGAGGACAACCCGGACCTCTTTTACGAGGCGCCGGTGGTGAACATCGACCATCATCCGTCGAACGACTACTTCGGCGCGGTGAACCTGGTCGACCTCACCGCGACCTCGACTTCGGAGATCCTGGTCGGCGTAATCGAAGCGCTCGGCGAATCGCTGATGACCGAGGACGTGGCGACGCTGCTCCTGACCGGACTGATCACCGACACCGGCAGCTTCCAGAACGCCAACACCACCCCGAAGTCGCTGACCGTCAGCGCCCAACTGGTGGCCCAGGGCGGCCGGCAGCAGGAGATCGTCCAGCATTGCTACAAGACCAAGCCGCTCTCGACGCTGCGGCTCTGGGGCCGGGCCCTGACGCGGCTTCAGTACGATCCGACCACCCGCGTCGTCTGGGCCAGCTTGACCAACGCGGACTTCAAGGAGACGGGCGGTACGCCGACCGAAGCGAAGGAAGTGATCGACTCGTTGATGAGCTCCGCGCCGGACGCCGAAGTGATCCTGCTGCTCCGTGAACGCGAGGACGGACGGGTCGACGGCAGCGTCCACACCACCAAGGGCGTCGATGCCACCAAGGTAGTCGGCTTCTGGAACGGCGGCGGCCATAAGGGCGCGGCCGGTTTCGACACCGACGGTCCGCTCGAGAACGCGGAACGCAACGTGGTGCTCCAGGTCAAGAAATGGCAGGCGCAGCGCCTCGGCGTACAAGGCCCGACCGAGAACACCTCGTCCGGCCGCTCGCAGACCGCGGATCTGCCGCCCCGCCCCGCCGAACAAGTCCCGACCCGGCCGACGCGCCAGCCGCAGCGTCCTAACCGGCCGCGTCAGAACGGCATGGTCAGCGGCGGCGTAGCCGGCAAGGCGCCTTCGAAACCGCCGCAGCAACCGGACCAGCAACCCCAGCAACCGCTCTCCGATGACGAACTGGACGCCTACTTCAAGAAATCGTCCGGTCCGAACGGCCAAGTCATCGACCAGCAGCCGAAACGGGACGATGGCCGCAGCTGAGCGGCCCGACGGTCCGCCCGTCGTGGAACGGGACCCGAGGGGCCAAGTACACGAGGCGGCCCGCGACCTCGCGAAACATATCGCTGGATTGGAAAAGTGGGACTTGAATCGGTTGCGCCAACGCGGGACGGCGGTCGAATGGACCGATTATGCCACGTTCCACATCTCCGTCCATGACCCGGAAGCCCCGCCTTGCATACGCGACTGCTTCTTCTGGGCGAATTTCGAACGGGGCGAGTTCGATTACAACACGCTGCCGCGCTCCCGGTCGCCCCGGGGAGCATTCCAGTCGGTCAAGAAACTCTTCGGTTCGGAGCCCGAAGAACGGGTGGGGGAAGCGGTAGCGGTGCCGCCGCACCGGTCGAAAGAACTGCTGGAGTATCTCAAGGCTGCGAGGGGCCATGACTGAGCCGTTACCGGAGAACGTCGTGCCTCCGACCGAACTGGTACGCCGGCGGGAGCTCCGGAACGGCGGGGAAAGTGTCGCGCATGCTGAGTTCAGCGAATGCGTCTTCGAAGCGCAGGGCGGATTCCCCCGCACGATCCGAGTCGGGGATAGCGAATCCGTCCTGAGCGTCCGGGTGGCGGAGGAAGCGGTGGTGTTCTGTCTCATAGAGCAGGACCGTGTCTTTCTCGCAAAAGACCGGGAAGTCAGGGAGTTGCCGATGCAAGACAATTCGATAGAAGCGGTCATCCGTATTTCCCGCGGACGCCTCCACACCGAGACGATGTTGGCACGAAAGCTCTCCACGAAGAAGCTGGCGGAAGTGGCGGATACCTTCCAACAGGTGCTCAGGGACAGTCCCGATCCGGCCGTATAGTAGGGACATGCAGACCGACGGATTCCTGCTCGTAGACAAGCCGTCCGGCTGGACCAGTCACGACGTGGTGGCCCATGTCCGGAAGATGAGCGGGATCAAGAAAGTGGGACACGGCGGCACGCTCGACCCGATGGCGACGGGGCTCTTGGTGATCGGGCTTGGTAAGGCGACCAAGGAGTTGGAGCGATTCGTCCAGGGCGACAAGACGTACGTCGCCGAGGTGACGCTCGGCGCGACGACGGCGACGGACGACGCGGAAGGGACGGTCGAGCCGGCGCCGGATGTTGCGGATGCGGCGCAGCCGTCGCACGCGGACGTGGCCGCGGCGCTGAAACGGTTCGAAGGCGAGATCGAGCAGCTGCCGCCGGTCTACTCCGCGATCAAGACCGGGGGCAAGAAGGCGTACGTCGAGGCGCGGAAAGGCCGGACGGTGGAGCGGAAGCCGCGCAAGGTGACGATCCATGACATCGAACTGCTGGAATACGAATGGCCGATCGTGCGGTTCAGGACGACGGTCTCCAAAGGCACCTATATCCGATCGATCGCGCGCGACCTCGGCGAACGGCTCGGTACCGGCGGATACCTTTCGGCGCTCCGGCGGGAGGGAGTGGGCACGTTCGACGTGAAGGACGCGCTCGGTGCCGACGTGCTCGACGGCCCGTGGTGCGATCTAGCGGAAAAACTGATTCCGCTCACCTAACCTAATCTGCGCTTTTCTTCATCACTTCGCGTGGATCGTCGGGTCGCGAAAGGGGTTACAATTTTGGTAAGGTAATACGCTATGACCGAACTCGCATCAGAATCAGAATCGTTTGAAGCCGACGAGCGTCAGCAATACGAAGCCGGCCGTGCCGAGGTACTTACCGCCATCGCCGCCGGCGAATACGATCCGGCGACGACACCGCAGGAAATCGCCGAGAAGACCGGAGTCGGCCTGATCAACGTCCGGCAACTCACGTTCGGCATGATCGCGTACCGGGAAATCACCTGGGGTACCGACCCCGAAACCGGCATATTACGGATGGTACTGACCGAATCCGGCGAGGAACACCTGGCCCGATTCGCCGAGACCTGCTAGTCTGAAACCCGTTATGCCCACAACCGAGCAGAAATCAGCCGTTATCAAGGAGCACGCCACGTCGAAGGACGACGTCGGTTCGGCTCCCGTGCAGATCGCGCTGTTGACGGCCCGGATCACCGAGCTGACCGGTCACATGAAGGCGCATCCGAAGGACAACCACTCGGAGCGCGGATTGGAGCTGCTGGTGGGCAAACGACGCCGACTCCTGGACTATCTCGCCCGTACGGACGAGCCGGCCTACCAGGAATTGGTAAAGAAGCTTAAGCTGCGCAAGTAGCGATTAATAAGGATCGTTTAATAATTTAATTCATAAGCGGCACGGAGCGTGTCGAGACCTGAGCGCCGAAGGACGATCGGAACGACCGACGAGACAACCCTTCGACTCCCGGACTTCTACATGCTCCCGCCACGATAGGAGGAACGCATGTTCAACGTGCAAACCGCAGAAGGAGCCTTCGGCTCCGAGACACTGAAGTATGAGACCGGCAAGCTTGCCGGATTAGCCGACGGCGCCGTCCGGGCGCAGTACGGCGACACCGTCGTCCTGGTGACGGCCGTGGTCGGCGACCAGAAGCCGGGATTCGATTACTTCCCGATGATGGTCAGCTACGAGGAGAAGATGTACGCCGCGGGCAAGATCTCCGGCGGATTCTTCAAGCGCGAAGGCCGGCCCAGCGAGGAAGCGACCCTGATCTCGCGGCTGATCGACCGGCCGATCCGGCCGCTGTTCCCGAAGGGGACGCGCAACAATATCCAGGTGATCGCGACGGTCCTGTCCGTCGACGGCATCCATCACCCCGACATGGTGGCGATGAACGCGGCGTCGACGGCGCTGCATCTGGCCGGCTCTCCGATGGTCGAGATGATCGGCGGCGTCCGGATCGGCGAGATCGACGGCGAGCTGATTGTGAACCCGACAGAGGAACAGCGCGAGCAGTCGAAGCTGGACCTGGTCGTCGCCGGCACCAAGGAAAAGATCATGATGGTCGAGGCCGGTGCCAACGAAGTCACCGAGGAGCGGATGCTGAAGGCGTTCGACCTGGCCCTGGCCGAGATCCGGAAAGCGATCGCGATCCAAGAGGAGATCGTCGGTAAGGTCGCGCCGGAGAAGCGCGAGCCGGCCCTGGCCGAGACCGACCCCGACCTCGAGCGCGAAGTCGCCGAGAAGACCCGGACGAAGTTGCTCGAGATCACGCTGAACTCCACGCAGGAGGAACGCGAGAAGAAGATCGCCGAGCTGACCGGCTGGCTGAAGGAGGAACTGGTTCCGGAAGAAGCGGCCGAGGATGCGAAGTGGACCGCCGGACAAGTCACGGACGCGTTCACCAAGGTCGAACAGGAGACGATCCGCGAGGCGATCCTGAAGCACGATGTGCGCCCGGACGGACGCAAGCTCACCGAGATCCGTCCGATCAGCTGTGAAGTCGGCGTACTGCCGCGCACCCACGGCTCGGCGCTGTTCACGCGCGGCCAGACCCAGGCGCTGTCGCTGACCACGCTCGGCACCCCGGGCGACCAGCAGATCATAGACACCATGCTCGAGGACACGAAGCGGCGTTACATGCACCACTACAACTTCCCGCCGTACTCGGTCGGCGAAGCGCGGCCGGTGCGCGGCGCCGGTCGCCGCGAGATCGGCCACGGGGCGCTCGCGGAACGGGCGATCTTCCCGATGCTTCCGGAGCAGGACGACTTCCCGTACACGATGCGGGTGGTCAGCGAGATCCTGGCCTCGAACGGCTCGACCTCGATGGCTTCGGTCTGCGGCTCGACCCTCTCGCTGATGGACGCGGGCGTGCCGATCAAGAAGCCGGTCTCCGGCATCGCGATGGGACTGGTTACCGACGGCGACACCACCAAGGTACTCACCGACATCCAGGGCGCCGAGGACTTCGCCGGCGATATGGACTTCAAGGTCGCCGGTACCAAGGACGGCATCACCGCGTTGCAGATGGACATGAAGGTCTGGGGCATCCCGCTGGAAGTGATGACGCAGGCGCTCGAGCAGGCCAAGACGGCCCGCCTCGAGATTATGGACAAGATCCTGGCGACGATCCCGGAACCGCGGGCGGACCTGGCGGCCAACGCGCCGCGCATCACGACGATGAAGATCGACCCGGAGAAGATCCGGATCGTGATCGGACCGGGCGGCAAGATGATCAACGAAATCACCGCCGAGACCGGCGTCTCGATCGACCTCGAGGACGACGGCACCGTGATGATCGGCTCCAGCGACGGCGAAGCCTCCAAGAAGGCGATGGAATGGATCAAGGCGCTCACCGCCGAGCCGGAAGTCGGCAAGGTCTACGACGGCAAGGTCACCAAGCTGATGCCGTTCGGCGCGTTCGTCGAGTTCATGCCGGGCAAGGAAGGCATGGTCCACGTCTCGCAGATCGCCGACGAACGGGTGGCTTCGGTCGAAGACGTGCTCAAGGTCGGCCAGGAAGTGAAGGTCATGGTGATCGAAGTCGATTCCCAGGGCCGGAACAACCTCTCGATCAAGGCGGCGGCCAGCGGCGCCGACCCGAAGGTGATCGCCGACGAAGTCCGACAGTCGCGTGCGCCCCGCAACGGTGGCGGCGGTCGGGAACGCGGCGGCCCGGGAGGCGGTTTTCGCCGCGGCCCCGGCGGACCCCCGCGACGGTAGTCTCCGTTAAGCCGTTTTTTCCAAAAACGACGCAACCATCCCCGCACCGTGCACATTGACGGGCGCGGGGATGGTGGCATACTCTAAGGCGTTATGGAAGCTAGAACAGCACGACTTTTGGACTTTCCGTTAGGGCCCCGACGCACCGCCCGGCGCGCCCGCCCTGCGGGCGAGCGGATCGATTACCTTGCTATGGCCAAGCAGGAGAGCCAACGCGAGATTACCGAGGAATTGCTGCGCCGCCTGACCGATGTCGATCCCCGGGAGTTGGAGCGCTTGCGGATTCGGACCGAGCGGAAGCCGGACAAGATCACGCTCGAACAAGAGGTACGCCTGCACGAGGGAGTTATGCAATTGGCCGGGGTCCGGCTGAAGGGCGCCATGGAGGTCGAACTCCGGAAGCCCGGCAGTGAGGAGATGGTCAGGATCGTGGCTGGCTCCCATCGCGGCGGCATCGAGCGGATCGTCCACCTTTCGCCCGAACATCAGGAGATCGGTACGCCCGACGGGGTCGTCTCAATCCGGCCTACCTATGTCCCGCATTTCCGCAAGATTGATGACGTGGACCGCGAGATGCTGATGCAGGACAACTCGGTGAGCTCGTTCGACCAGAAAGGTCGGCTGATCGGTACGCGGATCCATCCGCGGCAACCGTCGCCGATCGAGGTCGCGCGGCTGATCCCGCTCCTGCGGGACGGCGAGGTGACGGGCCGCACCGCGGAATCCGCCGTGGCCGACACCGCGGACGAAGCCTGATTTTTACCAGGGTTTGCTACAATACGCCGGATGGCAGCTAGGAAGGAAAAGCGTCGGTTACGGAACTCCGTGACCAGTATCCAGTCGATACCAGCGTTGGTCGCGGGCTTGCTGTTGCTCGCGGCGGGAACGGCATTGTGGCTAACCCTGGCAGGTGCCGCCGTGACCAAGGACCTCTTCGTGAAGCTGCCGGAAAACAGCCGGATCGCTGGCGTGGCCCGTCTGGCGGCGTTCGACTACGGGACGCTGGAACAAGTGAGTTCGTCGGCCGCGATCTATCCAGACGAGGTCAAAGCCCTGATGCCGGTCATCCGGACCGCCGCCCCGCCGGAACTGATCGGCCAGGCGTTGGGAGACGAGATCGGGTTCGCCCGGACGCCGGACGGACGGACGCTGGCTGTCGCTACCGTGCGGGATAACGCCCTCTATTCGCAATTGGCCGCCGCGGTTTACGAACAGTTGGACGGCGCCAAGCAGGTCAAGGTTGACACGCCGGAACGCGGCCGGCTGACGTTTGCTGCGGGTCGTTTGCCGGGCTCGAAGATCACGATCTTCTCCTATCGCGAGGGAAGTTACGTCTACTTCGCGACGGACCGGAACCAGATCCTGGCGGCGCTGCACCGCACCGAAGGGTTCGACCGGCACGAACATTTCGCGGAAGTTTCGGGCGATCTGCCGGGCTCGCAGGACGCGTACGTATTCCTGGACAGCGCGTTGTCCGAGCGGTATCCGCGACTGGAATTCTCGTTGGTCGGATTGGCGATCAAGGAGGATGACGGGACGCTGCGGATCGAAGCGGCCAACGACGGCCCGCCGCCGGCCCGGGCCGAACTCAAGCGGACATCCGGCGATCTGCTGCCGCCCGTTTCCGCCGCCCCGGTCAGCATCTCTGGAACCGACGCCGCCGGGTTCTTCCGGCTGTTGGAGGAGCAGCGGTCGGCGCAGGATCTTCCCGGCGTGTTACGGTTCCAGAACGGCGTCGCGGCCCTGGACCGCCAGCTCGGGATCGACATAGAACGCGAATATCTGGCCGCCGCGGACGGTCCGTTCGTCTACGCGCGGTATCGGGACGGCGGCAAGGGGACTAAGGGCGCGAAAGCCGGTGCGCGACAGTGGATGGTGCTGCTCGAGTTCGACAGTCCGGAAAATGCCCGGCAAAAGACCGCGGAACTGCAACGCCTCCTGAAGACGAAGGCGAGAGTCCCGGTGCGCCGCGAAGTGGTCAAGGTCCTTCCCGACGGGACGCGCTCCCGGGAGATCGAATCGCAGCGGAACGAGCCGTTGTCCATCAAGACAGTGACGGTCGAGCGCCGGCCGGCCGCCTCGGCGCAGTTCCCGTCGATGGGCCGGTTGGTCTGGCAGGTGCGCGGTCCCCATCTCCTGATCGGCAGCTCGGAAGAAGCGGTCGCCAGGCTGGTGCGCAATCTGGCGGATCCGTCGCCAGCGGACGCGAAAGGACAGCTCGTGACCAGGATCGACCTGGCCGAAGCGGCATCCGTGACCGGCCAGGAGGACGGGCTCCTTGCCTGGATCCTGTTCGCCCGTCCCGAACGCGGCAGCTTCTCGCTCGACAAGGCGACCGGGGAACTTACCGGCGGCATGACGTTCCCGGAGCGCTGATGCGGCTGGGAGCGCATCTTTCCGTAGCCAAAGGACTGCCCGCGCTGCTGGCTAACGCCGACGAGCTCGGTGCGACAGCGATCCAGATCTTCGCACGTAACCCGCGCGGACGCGGCGAGACTAAGGTGACCGACGGAGAAGCGGCGGCGTTCCGGAAGGGACTGCGGGCCCGGAACGCCGCGTTGTACATCCACGCGCCGTACTACGTGCAAGTCGGCGCAGCCGACGCGCGGAACCGCCGCATCTCCGCGGAAGTCGCGGCAGCCGACTTGGTGAAGGGCGACCGGCTCGGCGCCGCGGGAGTGATCGTCCATTTCGGCGGTACCGTCGACGAGGAAAATCCGGACGCGAGCACCAAGCACACGGTCGGGACGATCAAGGCGGCGCTCAAGCAGGCCGGACCGACGAAGTGCCGGCTGTTGCTCGAGGTCTCGGCCGGCCGGAAGCGCGTCGGAGCGACGTTCGAGCAGATCCGCGACATCCTGGACGGAGTGGATGAACCGTCCCGGTTGGGAGTCTGCCTCGACACCTGCCACCTGTTCACGGCGGGTTTCGACATCCGCGGCGCCGGAGCGACCAAGACGCTCGACCGGTTCGCGAAGACGGTAGGGCTGCGGAAACTGAAGGCGATCCACCTGAACGACACCCAGTCCGACCTCGGGCAGGGACTGGACCGGCACTTCCATATCGGCCAAGGCCGGATCGGCGAGGCGGCGTTCCGCAACCTGCTCCGCGACCCGCGGCTGAAGAACATGGATTTTCTGCTGGAGACGCCGAAGGAAGGTTGGGGCGAACCGAAGCGATTGCCGAAGGGCAAGGGCGCGCCGCCCCTCGACGCGGACGCCAAGAACCTGTCGACGCTCCGGCGGCTCGCCGGAACGGCCGCCCGCTGATACGCTTAGACCGTGGCGAAAACATCGACCAACCCGCTGGCCTACGTCGCCTGGACCCAGGCGCTGCTCGCCACGTCCGGCAGCCTCTACTTCAGCGAAGCCGCCGGATACCTGCCCTGCCTGCTCTGCTGGTACCAACGGATCGCGATGTATCCGCTCGTGATCATCCTGGCGGTCGGCATCCTGCGCCGCGACAACAAGGTCTATCAATACGTGTTGCCGCTGGCGATTATCGGCGCCCTGATCGCGCTTTATCACGTCCTGCTCTACTATGGCGTCTTCGCCGAATCCGAGCAGACCTGCCGTGCCGGCGTCTCCTGCACCACCGAATACATCGAGTATCTCGGCTTCATCACGATCCCGCTGCTCTCACTCGGTGCCTTCCTGGTGATCATCGCCTGCATGGTGCTACTCTGGAAATCGGTTAGGAAATCCGCCAAGAAATGAACACCGAATCGAAAGTCCTGATCGCCATCGCCGCCGTGATTACCGTCGCGGCCAGCGTTTTGCTGGTGATGGCCGGCGGCAAGGACGATGCCAAGCCGGTCGCCGACCCAGGCAAGTTGGTCCGCTCCGACTCCATCCAAAGCAACCCGAAGGCCAAGGTCACGCTGGTCGAGTTCGGTGACCTACAGTGCTCGGCTTGCGCTGCGGCCAATCCCACCGTGCAGCAGGTCAAGAAGCGTTACGGCGCCAAGATCAACTTCGTCTGGCGGCACTTCCCGCTGAACATCCATCGGAACGCGCTGACCTCAGCTAACGCCTCCGAAGCCGCGAACGCACAAGACAAGTTCTTCGCGTTCGCCGACAAGCTGATGGCGACGCAGAGCGCCTGGGGCGAAGCCGGCACCCCCGCCGCGATCCAACTGTTCGTCTCATACGGCGGCAGCCTCGGAGTCAGCGGTCCGGCGATCGAAAAGGCCGTCAAGGAGCAGCAGTACAAGGCCAAGATATCCAAGGATTACGCGGACGGCGAGGCGCTCGGCGTGAACTCGACCCCGACCTTCTTCTTGAACGGAAAAAAGGTCGAGACGACGGAACTGCTCAAGGCGGTCGGCGCCGCGGTCAGCCAGAAGTAATTCGTACCTTATAAGTCCTTCATTGACACGAAAGGGCGGATGAGGTACCATTACCACCACTTAACAGGAACGCAGTCGCTTGATTTCAAGCGCACAGCGTCCACTCAACAGCCTCGGCGCCGAGGGCCTTCTCCAGGAAGACTTCGCCGCCAACTCTACGGGCTACGGAAAAAGTTTGAAGACTCTTGACCAGATCGCGGAAGAAATCCGCGCCCATAACGGGTGCGGTTTCGAGCCGTGCGAACAGGCGACCAACCTGGTGCCTGGTGAGGGTAACCCGCAGGCCGACGTCATGTTCATCGGGGAAGCGCCCGGCAAGAACGAGGACCTGCAGGGGCGGCCGTTCGTTGGTGCGGCCGGCAAGCTCCTCGACGAGCTGATCGAGTCGATCGGCATGAAGCGGGAAGACGTCTTCATCGGGAACGTCCTGAAGGGTCGTCCGCCGGGGAATCGCGATCCGAAGCCGGAGGAGATCGACCATTCCTGGCCGTGGCTGCGCGACCAGATCGCGGCGATCCAGCCCAAGCTGATCGTGCTGCTGGGCCGCCACGCGATGGACTGGTTCCTGCCGGATCTCAAGATCTCGGTCGACCACGGCCGGGCCAAGCGGTTCCGCGGGCAGACCTACCTGCCGGTGTATCATCCCGCTGCCGCGCTCTATACGGGCTCACTTCGACAGACCCTATTCGATGACTTCGCGCAGATCCCGCAGCTGCTGAAGAAAGTCGATAAGCTGCCGAAGGAGAAGGCCGAGATCGAACCGGTCTTCAAGCTGAAGATTCGGAAAGCGCTGGCCCAGAATGCCGGAAAAGAAGACGGCGCTGACGCGCCCGAATCGACAAAGAATACTACTAATCAAGAAAGTTTACTCTGAAATGAATCAACCAAACCAACCAAACCAATCGAATCAACCTAACCGCCCGAACCGATCGGGACAATCCCGCCCCTCCGGACAACAGGGACAACAGGGAGGACCAGGGCGCGATAACCGCTCCGGTCGTCCCAACCGCTCCAGCAAGCCGGGCGGACGGGGCAATGCTCCTGGGAACCACCCCGGAAACCGGGGCGGACGCCCCGGCGGCGGAGGCAGCGGAGGCGGACCCAAGAAACGCCGACGCAACGGACCGCCGCCGAACCGCTCGACCGGGCTGAACCTCAGCCGGGCCGAGATTGACACGAAGAAACCGGCGCCGCCGGGACCGAATCACCTCCGGATCATCCCGATGGGCGGACTCGGCGAGATCGGCATGAACTGCACCGCGCTGGAGTTCGGCAATGACATTATCGTCATTGATGTCGGCTTCATGTTCCCGGACGAGACGATGCCGGGCGTCGACTACGTCATTCCGGACATCTCGTACCTGGAGGCCCGCAAGGACCGGATCCGCGGCATCTTCATCACCCACGCGCACCTCGACCACATCGGCGGTGCGCCGTACCTGATCCCGAAACTCGGCTTTCCCCCGGTCTTCGCTACCAAGCTGGCCGACGGGTTCATCAAGAACCAACTCGAGGAACACAAGCTCGACACCCGCGTGAAAGTCACTCGCTTCAAATTCGACGATCGACTCAAGGCCGGCGTGTTCACGGTGGAACCGTTCCACGTCAATCACAGCATTCCGGAAGGAGTCGGATTCGCGATTACCACGCCGGTCGGCGTGATTACGACCAGTGGTGACTTCAAGTTCGACAAGACGCCGATCGCCGACACGCCGGCCGAACTCGAAAAGATCAAACGCATCGGCGAGCGCGGCGTGCTCCTGGCGATGAACGAGTCGACGAACATCGAAAAACCGGGTCACACGGTTTCCGAGCTGGAGATTGAAAAAAGCCTGATCGAGCAGATCGGCAAGGCCAAGGGGCGGGTGATCATGTCGACCTTCTCCTCGTTGGTGGCCCGGATCCAGGAGACCATCGACGCGGCTGACAAGAACGGCCGCAAGGTATCGATCGTCGGACGTTCGATGATCAGGAACGTCGAGACTTGTCAGCGTCTCGGCTACATGAAGATTCCCAAAGGGATCCTCGTCGACGTCCGCCGGGCCCAGAACATTCCGGACCGGGAGCTCCTGGTGATCTGCACCGGCTCCCAAGCGACGGAGTACTCGGCCTTGCTCCGGATGTCCTTGGGTGAGCACAAGCAGATCAAGATCAAGCCGAGCGACACGGTGCTGCTCTCCAGCTCACCGGTACCGGGTAACGAACGGGCAGTGCATTCCATGATGGATGACCTCTTCCGGCAGGGCGCCGACGTGGTGTATTCGAAGGAATACGGCATCTATACGTCTGGACACGCTCATCGCGAGGAACTCCGGGAGATGATCCAAATGCTCAAGCCGAAACACTTCATGCCGATCCACGGCGAATACCATAAGCGGGTGTTGCACGGCCGGTTGGCCAACGAAGAAGGCGTTTCGCCCGCGAACGTCCACCTGATCGATAACGGCAAGGTGCTCGAGGTCCGCGGTCCGGATGACGTCCGGCTCAGCAAGGAGCGGGTCGGCGGCGGCCTGGTGTTGATAGACGGTCTCGGTGTCGGCGACATCGGCGAAGTGGTGCTGCGGGACCGCAAGCACATGGCGGAGGACGGCATGGTCGTGGCGATCGTCACGGTCGACCGCCGGAACGGCAAACTGGTCGGCAGTCCGGACATCATTTCCCGCGGCTTCGTCTATCTCAAGGAGTCCGGGAAACTGATTGGCCAGGCGAGGGACCGTATCCGGAAAATCGCTCAGTCCCAAGGCAACCGACAGCCGGAACGTGACGCGCTGAAGAACAAGTTGCGGGACGACCTCGGCGACTTCTTTTACGACCAGACGGAACGCCGCCCGATGGTGATCCCGGTCATCATCGAAGTCTGATCGGTTATTTGCAGCCTGTGCAGCCGGTCATTGCGTGACCGGTTCGCACGGGCCGCTGGCCGAATCACAGACCACCTCGCGCCAGCCTCCGACGGCGAAGCTGCCGCCGGGGCCGTTGCTGAAGTTGATATCGTTCAGGCCGGAGACGTAGGTCACCACCGCGTTGTTGTCCAGCACCAGCCGGTTCGCGGTCAGGGCATTCGCGCCCGCGTTATTGTGCAGCCGGATCGTCCCCTTCGGCGCGGCCAGGATGATGTTGGTCGCGTTGTTCGAGACGTCGATCGCGTTGTCGGACGTACTGGTGGTCCCGAGCAGCAGGAAGCTGTTCGGCGTGCCGCTGCCGGTGAAGAGTACGTTGTTGCTGATGGTGACCGTCCCGTCCCCGACGATGACGCCGCTGTCCGCGCCGTAGCCGGGATCGAGCACGATGGTCGCGTTGTTCGAGAACAGCATCGTTCCGGTCACATACAGGGTCCCCGTTATCCGCAAGGTGGAGCCGTTCTCGACGGTCAGGTTTCCGTCGATCTTGAGCGGCCCCATCGTCTGGCTCGTGCCGAGGGCGATCGTCACGTCACCGGTGTACGTTCCGCCCGACGCTCCCTGGGTCTTGAAGTCGATGATGTTGGCGTCGGTGATCGGCAAGTCTCGCTGCGGCGGGTCCTCGCTGCCGGGGAAGCTGCTGCCGGCGATCGTGGAACCGTTGTCGGCCTGGAAGTACGCGTCGCCGCCCACGGTGAGCTGGTTAAGCGTGTTGGCATGGACATCTCCGCCGATGTCGACGCCTTGGGCGTAGGTCGGCGGGCTGCCCATGAACGCTTTGAACGCGAAGTCCTTACCGACCGGACTCCAGGTCATCGTCCCGCTGCTCCGCCAGCGGTCGGAGCTCTTGCCGGTGCCGTTCGGGTAACCGTTGTCATCGCCGACGCCCCAGGCCCAGTAGTTCGTCGCGGACCCGGACGTGTCGACGACGATCCAGTACTTCTGGCCGTTCGTCAGGGTCGGAGGGTTCGTCAGGCTGACGTCGATGAATTGCAGGGTCGATCCGACCGACGACGCGTTCAGCGTGCCGCCGGCGACCTGCGTCCCAGAAGGTTGGTTGTTGTTGTCGGTGACGATCCGGATGGTCGCGTTGGCCGGATTGCCGAATTTCTTCACCTTGAGCGCCACCTTGACCAGCTTGCCGCTCTGGGACGTGTCGGCGGTGAACGCTTGGGCGACATCGATCACGTTAGGACTGGAAGATTTCCCGAAGATGAAGTCGGTCACCGTGGCCGGATCGTGCTCGGGTGACGCGTCGGGGGCTGCCGTTCCGGCCACCCAGACGTCTCCCGACACAGAGGCGTTGTTCTCACCCGTGTGGTTGCCGTTGGAATAAGTGCTACCGATGATATCGGCGTTGTTGCCCATGGTAATGCCACCGGCACCGGCCTGCAGAGCGTATACGAAGTCCGCGTCGACCGACGGCTGCGGGCAGTCGTCGACCTGGATCCGTCGGACCAGCGTGTCATGATAGCCGGACGCCATGATCTGGCGGACGTCCTGGCACGATTCCGTGTCGATCGTCTCGACCCTGTATTCGGTGCGGTTCCGGTCGTCGAAGGATGTCTCTACGGTGGCACCGCCCGCTCCGAATCCCGGGCTGCGCTTTACCTGCAGCAGGCCGTCCTCGACGCCGCTCTCGGCGTTCACGATGCTCTGCGTCGAATCCAACCGCTCCTGGCTCTGCTGCATGGAGAGAACGGAAGTGGTCACCATCGCGCTGCCGATCACCACGATGATCGCGGAAAAGATCATCACCCCGAGGATGCCGACGACGCCGGACTGACCGCGTCCTCTGATCATTGCGGCCTCGTCCCTACCGAGATGGATATGTCCGTGGTCTTGGTCCGCCCCGAAGCCGATTTGGAAAGCGTGGCCTTGAACCGCAGCGTGACCAGAGCCGTCCCGTCGCAGGTTGGGAAGAAGCGGACGCTGGAGGCGCTGGTGCCCGGCGACAACAGGTTCTCGGCGGTGCCGCCTTTGACGAATTCGATCTGCGCCCCGTTACGTTGGTAGGTCACGGCTCCGCCGGGAGCGGCCAAGGTGATCTGGTCTACGCTTTCGACGTTGCAGACGGAGCCTCCCGACACCCCAGTGGTTTCCGCGACCGTCCGTCCCAGGTGGGCGGTCACCCGGTCCGACTCGCGCTGCAGGCTCTGGACCAGCCGGTCGTCGACTTGCTGTCGGATGACCGTCACATAAAGCGTCCCGGCCGCCACGATCAGCAGGATGAATATCGAGATTGCGACCAGCAGTTCGATCAGCGTGAAGCCGGATTCCTTCATTGCCAGTCCGTCAGGTAACCGAATACGCTGCGCGATTTGTCCTGATTGCCCTGCTGCCAAGTCACCGTCACCGTGACCTTCTTCGTCTCTGGGTCCTCGAAGCTGCCGCAGGTCGCGCCCTGGCAGATCTTGTCTCCCGCGGACAGCGCGCCGTTACCGTCCGTATCGCTGCGCCGGACGGACGCGATGGTGACCCGGCGGGTGAACGTCCCCAGCGTCTCGCTGCCGGCTTGCAGGGCCCACGGCGGGTTGGTGCCGGGTTGGGCCGAGAGGCCGTAGGTACCGTCGGTGGCGATCGCGTCCCAGTCGTCGTCCCGGATGACGCGGACCGCGTCCATGCCTTCTTTGAGGTGGCCGCCGACCGTGACCAAATCCGCGCCGTAGTCCGAGGTGGACCTGGCGACCAGGACGACCTGGATCATCCCCACGACCCCGATTACGAATACGGAGATCGCGACGACCGCTTCCATCAGGGTGAACCCGCGTTCGCGCTGGCGTTGGCTACTCCTCATGGATTCCTCCGTTCGGGTCGACCTTCAGGGTCCGGGTCCGGTCGGGATCGGTCAGGGTCAGCGTGAGCGTGGCCTGGCTGCTACCCTTGGTGCGGCCGGTGATGCGCTGGAAGACGATGCGGTCCGACGACGGGCTGATTTCCACGCCCATCGCGGCGACCCGGAAAGTCTCGGACCTGATTTTCCCGGCGAAGCCGGATTCGCAGGGATCGGCGGTCGAGTCGCTCGGGATGGAGAAGGAGGTCCAGCCGCCGGACGCGAAGCACATGCCGAATTCCTCGTTACCCTTGGCCGCCCGGGCGTCGGATTGGAGAGACCGCAGGTTGGCGGTCAGTTCGTCGAAGTCCTGTCCGAACTTGGCGGGACGGTCGCCGCCGGTCATGCTGAACGCGATCGCTACCACGACCGCGATGATCGCCATGACCACGACGACCTCGACTACGGTATACCCCCGATTGCGCGTTCCGATCATTTGTTTTCGTTCATCCGTTTTCGTCCCAAGTATATGCGAGTTTGCGCCCGTGCGAAGCCGGTCACCCTTATACTGATAGCCATGGGTTCAAATCAGGAAAACATCCGCAATTTCTGCATCATCGCGCATATCGACCACGGCAAGTCCACGCTGGCCGACCGGCTGCTCGAGCTGACCGGCACGGTCCAGAAGCGCGACATGCAGGATCAGCTGCTGGACTCGATGGAACTCGAGCGGGAACGCGGCATCACGATCAAGCTCCAGCCGGTGACGATGCAGTGGACCCCGAAGGCCGCCGGATCGGACGCTCCGCTGACGATGAACCTGATCGACACGCCGGGGCACGTCGACTTCTCTTACGAGGTCTCGCGGACGTTGTCGGCTTGCGAGGGGGCGCTGCTGCTGGTCGACGCCACGCAAGGCATCCAAGCCCAGACGCTGGCCCACGCGACGCAGGCGAAGGCGCAGGGGCTCACGCTGATTCCCGTTATCAACAAGATCGACCTGCCGGCCGCCGAACCGGAGGACACCGCCCTGGCGATCGCCGAGACGTTGGAGATTTCCGCGGACGACGTGATCTTCATCTCGGCCAAGACCGGCGAGGGCGTGGACGAGGTCCTGCAGGCGATCGGGGATCGTGTTCCCGCGCCGGAAGGCCAGGCCGGTGCGCCGCTCCGGGCGTTGGTATTCGACTCGCGTTACGATCCGTACCAGGGCGTGGTCGCCTCAGTTCGGGTGGTCGACGGCTCGTTGCCGGCCCGCTCGAAGATCAAGCTGATGGCGGTCGGAAAGTCGGCGGAGTCGAACGACGTCGGCGTGCTGCGGCCGCAGCCGGAGGCGCGACCGCAGCTGGAAACCGGCGAGATCGGCTACCTGGTCACGGGATTCAAGTCGATCGTCGAAGTCCGGGTCGGCGACACGGTGACGCTGGCGGCGGAGCCGGCCGGCGAGCCGCTGCCCGGCTACCGCGAAGTCTCACCGATGGTGTTCGCCGGAATCTTCCTGGAGTCGTCCGGCGGCGACTTCGGCAAGCTCCGCGAAGCGCTCGGCAAGCTGGCGCTCAACGACGCCTCGCTCAGCTACGAGCCGGTGCAGTCGCAGGCGCTCGGCCAAGGCTTCCGGGCCGGCTTCCTCGGGCTGCTCCACCTCGACATCATCCGCGAGCGGCTGACGCGCGAATTCAATCTGAACCTGGTGGTTACCGCGCCGACGGTACCGTACGAGATTCGGCTGACCGATGGCAGCGAGCTCACCCTGACCGACCCGGCCGAGCTGCCGGACGTGACCCGGATCGCCGAGATCCGCGAGCCCTGGGCGGAGTTGGAGATCGTCTGCCGGTCGCAGGACCTCGGCGCCGTCCAGCGGCTGATTGCCGACCGACGCGGCACGTTCGGCGACACGCGGTTCGCCGCTTCCGAGCGAGTGATCGTCAAGGCGGAAGTCCCGCTCGCCAACCTGGTCGCCGACTTCTACGATCAGCTCAAGGGAGCGACCGCCGGATACGGGTCGCTCTCATACGAACTCACCGACTTCCGTCCGGCCCCGTTAGTCCGCCTGGACTTCCTGGTCGCGGGCGACGCGGTCTCCGGACTCTCGGTAATCGTCCACAAGAGCGAAAGCGACCGCCGGTCGCGGGCGGTGTTGGCAAAACTCAAGGAGGTCATCCCGCCGGCGATGTTCCAGATCGCCTTACAAGCGGTCGTCGGCGGAAAGGTGTTGGCCCGCGAGGACATCAGCGCCCGCAAGAAGGACGTGACCGCCGGGCTGTACGGCGGCGACGTCACCCGGAAGCGCAAGCTTCAGGAGAAGCAGAAGAAGGGCAAGGCCCGAATGAAGTCCGAAGGCAGCGTGCGCGTGCCGCCGGAGGCGTTCGTGGCGGTGCTCAAGCAGGACTGACCAACGACCGTTCCCATCCTTGACAAGTAGGCAATAATTGGCTATACTAGGCCAATTACCTTCGTATTATGTCAAAACATTCTTCAGCTGAAACCGGACTTCCGAACCCCGCCGAGTTCGTAACTCGTCTCGGACCAGTAGCCGAGCGTGTGAAAGAGCTATTTTCGGAGGTCAAGGAAACAGTCGTCGATTACGACCTTGAAGGCAATGCCTCGAGGTTGGAAACGTTGCAGGAGAAATTCTCCGGGGAGCAAACCCGCGCCGTCGCTCGCGATGACTTCGGTCCGGAGTTCGCCGAGAACGAGATCAGGCTGGCTGCCGTGAATGCCGAGCAAGTCGATAATACGTTCCTGCGAGAACAGCACGCTGGAATGAAACCGGATCTTGAGCACGCTGGCATGATGAAGCACACGTATGAGGAGAACGCCGAACTATGGGCGCGAGTCCTTGGCGGAGAATCGACGGAGAAAGACAAAGAAATGCTTGGCGGATACATTGAGAACAATCGGAAGCGTCTTGATGAAGAGGTCGCAAGGGGTCATGAATTCGGATTCGATCGTTTGAAGGAGACTTCCGACGATCCCTCAAGCGTCGATGATTTGATCGAATACGCCAAACGTACCGATCAGTACGAGACCGGAAATCGGGACACTGAACGGGCCAACCGGGAACCCGTCGATCAGGAACGCTCCGACGAGGACCGTCAGAAAGAAGCGAACCGCTCCATAGCTTTCTCCAAGGAGGAATTCAGCAGGGCTCTTGGTTTCGAAATGCCGTTCCAACGTCTTGAGCTTGGTGACGACATCAGGTTGCGGGAAACGCTGGCCAAGCGTCTTGGCGAGATTCGTAAGACAATGACACGGGAGCGTGGCGCGGACTTCCGTGAGCAGAAGCAGAGGTTCGCCCCGCAAGTCCGCTCGTTATTCGAGGAGTTCGCACCGTCGAGCCAGGCTCGCGACAAAATCAGGCGCGATTTCGAGCGGGGCATGGAAGATCCCCGCGCCAGGGCACGCAAGGAGCAGGAGGAGCGGGTGAATCGCGCCAGGCAGCGGAACCGGACCGACCGCAATCATCGTACCGGTCGTTAATCCGTCCAGTTTGCTAGAGCTGAACGAGAACAATCCCCAGGGTGCGGGACTCGCTCGAACCCAGGCTGAATTGTCTCAGAACTGGACTTCGGCGGCTGCGGTAGCCTCGGGCGACGGTTCGACCGTGGCTTCCGGAGAAGCGGTCGACTCTTCGACCGGCACGACGACGGCGTCTTCGATCTCGACATCCGCGGTCTCATCGGCGATCTGCCAGGCATAAAGTACGGCGCCGACCACGAGGCCGCCGACGATGAATCCACCGACGAACGTCGTGAACGGGTGTGCGTGGTTCTTTCCCCACTGGAATACTGTACGATGCGGCATAAAACTACTCCTCCTTTAGTTAGGCCTTGTTTGCTGTATTCATTGTGCGCGGGCGGGAAGCGGCGCGTCAACTAGCCTGAAATCTCCCGCCCCGCCTGAAATGCCCCCGATCCTTCTCGTTAGCACTCTCATTTACAGAGTGCTAAAAAACTGATAAATTGCATCCTGTCATGCTTTCCGCACGAGAAAACCAGATCTTGAGGGCGATCGTCCACGAGTATCTGAACTCGGCCCAGCCGGTCGGTTCCAGCGTGCTTCGGGTCCGCTACGGATTCGGGGTGTCCCCGGCCACGATCCGGAACGTGATGTCGGCGCTGACCGAGGCCGGATTCCTCGAGCAGCCTCACGTCTCGGCCGGGCGGGTGCCGACGGACCGGGCGTTCCGGTTGTTCATGGAAAGCGCCCCGACCAAGGACCCGTCCATCTCCGAACAACAGAAGTTAACGCGGCGGCTGGAAAAGGCCGGATCGGCGCCCGAAGCGTCGCGCCGGCTGGCCGAGCAGCTCTCGGAAACCGCAGGCGCGGCGGGCATTCACATGGACGCGGATGGCGTCCAGCTGTATAACCTGGCGAACGTATTCGGCCAGGCGGAATTCCAGGATCCGCACGTCGCGTCGTATTTGGCGGAGCTGCTGGACCGTGCGAAGGAGTGGTTTCCGAAGCTGGCGGGCCGGACCACGCGGCTGGGTATCCGGATCGGCGCCGAGCATGAGGACTTCCGGGCCCGCGCGGTGGCGATTCTCGGGCTCAAGCTGAAGCCGACTTCGCAATACGAGTCGCGGGTCGGCGTGATCGGCTCCACGCGGATGCCGTACCAGCGCCTGACCGCGCTGTTCGACTATGGCAGGAAGGAGCTGAGTCGTGTCTACGGATAAACGCCAGGATCCGGCGAAGGACGACCAGAAGGGCCCGAAGGTCACGATCAAGCAGAAGGGCCCGCGGATCGAGCGGGATCCGGCGAAGGACGCCGGGAAACAGGCTCAGACCGGCGACCAAGCGCGCCAGGAGGTCGGATACGCCGGACCGTCTCCCGAAGAAGAGAACCTTCGCGAACAGATGGCGCGGCTGCAGGCCGACTTCACGAACTTCAAACAACGGACGGAACGGGATCGGCTCCAGATGGTCGCGGATGCGCACGGCGACCTCGCCGTCCAGCTCCTACCGGTGATCGACAACTTCGACCGCGCCGCGGAGCACGTGCCGGAACAAGTCAAGAATGACCCGTGGTACACGGGCGTCGAGGGCATCCGCAAACAGTTCAACGACTTACTCAAGGAACTCGGAATCGAACGGATCGAGGCGGTCGGTCAGCCGTTCGACCCCGAGCTCCATGAAGCGCTCGGCCACGAGCCGAACGACGAGTACGGCAAGGACGTCGTCACCAAGGAGTTCGAAGCCGGCTACAAGATGGGTGAGAAGGTCATCCGCCCGGCGAAAGTACAAGTATCAAGTGGGAAGCAAGGGTCATGACCGTCGAATCTCCGGAATTGCAACGGGCTCGTGAACTGAGTGAACGCTTGGATGCGGTTGAGGAATACCTCCGCGATAACCGAGTATCCTGGGAAGACTACATGGGCGATTGTCTCCGTGACACGATTCAGTACATGAGCGTGTCTGGGAACACTCAGAACCCGGAGCTAAAGGAACTTTTCGGCGAGTTGTGCGAAAAACACGGAAGCGTTATGTGGGGAGGCAGCGAAGCACAGTTGAAGAATCGTTTGGATATAGCAGGGCTTTTGTTGAAGCTTTCAGATAAGGGAGTTTCATTCCCGGATGAGTTAAATAAGAAAGGAGAAAAGTAATGACTAAGATCATCGGTATCGACCTCGGTACCACAAACTCGGCCGCAGCCGTCCTCGAGGGCGGCGAGTCGAAGATCATCCCGAACAAGGAAGGCGGCCGGCTGACCCCGTCCGTCGTCGCGATCGGCAAGAACAAGGAACGGCTGGTCGGGCAGGTCGCGCGGCGCCAGCAGGTGACCAACCCGGAGAACACGATCTACTCCGTGAAGCGCCTGATGGGCCGGAAGTTCAAGGACCCGATCGTCCAAAAGGAGACCAAGCTGCTGCCGTACAAGCTGGAAGAGGCCAGCAACGGCGACGTGAAGGTGAAGATGGGCGACAAGTCGTATTCGCCGCAGGAAATCTCGGCGATGGTGCTGCAGAAGATCAAGACGGACGCGGAAGCGTACCTCGGCGAGAAGGTCACCGACGCGGTGGTCACCGTACCGGCGTACTTCAACGACTCACAGCGGAACGCCACCAAGGATGCCGGCAAGATCGCCGGGCTGAACGTGAAGCGGATCATCAACGAGCCGACCGCCAGCTCCCTGGCCTACGGACTCGACAAGAAGAAGGAAGAGAAGATCGCGGTGTTCGACCTCGGCGGCGGCACCTTCGACATCACGATCCTCGAGCTCGGGGACGGCGTGTTCGAGGTGAAGTCGACCAACGGCGACACGCACCTCGGCGGCGACGACTTCGACCAGGTGATCATCGACCACCTGGTGGCCGAGTTCAAGAAGGACCAGGGCGTTGATCTGGCGCAGGACCGCCAGGCGCTGCAGCGGCTCAAGGAAGCGGCCGAGAAAGCGAAGATCGAGCTCTCGACCACCGGCGAGTCGGAAATCAACATCCCGTTCGTCACCGCGGACGACTCCGGTCCGAAGCACCTCAACCTGAAGCTGACGCGCGCTAAGCTCGAACAGCTGGTCGGCGACCTGATCAAGCGGACCACGGAACCGTGCCACAAGGCGCTCGAGGACGCGGGCCTGAAGACCAGCGACATCGACGAGGTGATCCTAGTCGGCGGCATGACCCGGATGCCGTCGGTGCACGCGGCGGTGAAGGACATCTTCGGCAAGGAACCGAACCGGAACGTGAACCCCGACGAAGCGGTCGCGCTCGGCGCGGCGATCCAGGGCGGCGTGCTTTCCGGCGACGTGAAGGACCTGCTGCTGCTCGACGTCACCCCGCTGACGCTCGGTATCGAGACTCTCGGCGGCGTGTCTACCCCGCTGATCGAACGGAACACCACGATCCCGACCAGCAAGAGCCAGGTCTTCTCGACGGCGGCGGACAACCAGAACTCGGTGGACGTCCACGTGCTGCAAGGCGAGCGAAAGATTTCCGCGGACAACAAATCGCTCGGACGGTTCGTGCTCGACGGCATCCCGCCAGCGCCGCGCGGCGTACCTCAGGTCGAGGTCACCTTCGACATCGACGCCAACGGCATCCTCAACGTCTCGGCCAAGGACAAGGGCACCGGCAAGGAGCAGAAGATCACGATCCAGGGTTCCAGCGGCCTGTCCGACACCGAAGTCGAGAACATGCGGAAAGACGCGGAATCGCACGCGGCCGACGACGCCAAGAAGGCGGAGCTGATCGAAGCGCGGAACGCGGCCGACAACCTGATCTACTCCAGCGAGAAGACGGTCAAGGACGCCGGCGCCAAGGTCTCCGAAGCGGACAAGAACGAGGTCGACGAGAAGATCAAAGCGGTCCGCGAAGTGCTGGACGGTGAAGACGCCGAGGCGATCAAGACGAAGACGAACGAGCTGTCCGAGGCGATCCAGAAGGTCGGCGCCGCGATCTACCAACAGGGCGGCGGTGATTCGGGCGACGCCGGAGGCGGATCGGAGTCCGCCCAATCCGAAGAGTCTGCCGGAGACGGCGTGGACCACACGACCTCCGCCGACCAGACTCCGGACGAGGAGAAGCCGGAGGGCGATTCCAAGGAAAAGACCGAGAAACCCAAGGACAAACCTGACGAAGAAGAGAAGAAGTAGCGTTATGGTGGTCCGGCGCTCGCCCGGCGCCGGACCGCACGGTACGATGGTCCCATGCGGATAAGGCGTATAGGGGAGCTGGCGCGGATCATCGGAGTCATCGTCGCGGGGACGGCGGTGCTCGGCATCGCCGGCTGCGGCAAACAGCCGAACGCCGGCCCGGCGCCGGACATCATCGCGACCAAGACGCCGAACCCGATCGAACAATCCAAGGAGCGCTATACCGAATCGCTGGAGCGGGCCAAGGCCTGGCAGCAAAACGCCGAGCTGGCCCGCGTCTATCGGAAGTACAGCGGCACGCTGGCGCCGTCCTCGCCGACGCCGCTGGTCTATGCCTTTTCCTCATTGGCGGATCCGAAGTCCACGTTCGAAGTCGAATTCCAAGGGGAAG
This sequence comes from bacterium, assembly GCA_030699935.1. Classification (GTDB taxonomy): domain Bacteria; phylum Patescibacteriota; class SICC01; order SICC01; family SICC01; genus JALYJZ01. The sequence continues at coordinate 98,393 of JAUYKS010000002.1, forward strand.
ACGTCTCCGACCGGGCCGTGAAGAAGCAACCGTTCGAACTGCTTTTCAATCCGATCGACGTGGCGCAGTGGAAGGTAGCACCCGAGGACGCGCTGCGGATCGCGGAGGAAGCCGGCGGCGAAGCCTTCCGCGAGGATCACCTTGCCGGATACCGCGTCCTCCAGCAGTTGTCGAAGATGGGCTCGCATCCGCTCCAGTGGTACTTCCGGTACGACGCCGGCGACGGCAGCCGGGCGAGGCTGGAAGTCTACGTGAACGCCGGGACCAAGGCGGTCGAATTCAAGAAGCAGTCGAAGCAGCCCTGACCGGTTAGAAGTGAGCGTCCAGAGTTTTTTGCAGGCTGGCTTCCTTTGGCAAGTGGTTACCCCCGACGACCAGTAACCAGTTATCACGAGTGAGATAACGTTGTGCGGTATCGATCAGCTCCCCACGGTCTACCGCAGCGTATTCTCGGCGCCGCATTTCCGGACTGATGAGAGAACGATCCTCTGCGAACCGCTCTCCGTACCAGTCGGCGTAATCCCGCGGCGTTTCGTATGTCCGGGCCATACCGCCGATAACGTTTCCCCGGGCCAGTTCCAATTCGGAGTCTGTGAACCGTCCCCGGCGGAGCGCGGAAAGTTCGGATACGACCAACCCTAGAAGCGGCAGGAACTTACGCGGGTTGGTTTCAGCGCTGACCGTAAGGCCGGTCATATCACGATCGCTTCCCCTATCTACGTCGATCCCATAGGCTAAGCCAGCCCGGCGTACTTTTTGGTACAACCGAGCCGAAGGGGATTCATCGCACAGAGCACAGAGTAAGCGCAGGCTAGCGAGGGAGCGTTCGTCGTAACCGGCCCGGGCGAAATCCAGCGAAAAGTACTGTTGGCTCCAACTCGCCGGCAGCAACTTGATTTTCCGCTGGAAGTTTCCCAGCCGGGCCGGCTGCCAGTCGATGCGCCGACCCCGCGGCCGGCCAGCTAGTAATCGGTTCAGTTCTTTCCTTAACCGCCTTACTCGCGCTGAGCCGAAAGGACCGGCTGCTACGAACCGCATGTTTCGGGTGCCGTACATTTCGCGATGGAAGCGGACGATATCAGACCGCCCGATGGTTTTCATGCGACGGACCCGGGCTTTCCAGGACGGCCGGAGCGATGGGATCTGAGTCTGGTTCAACCGGTATCCCACCCGCCGCTCAGGGTCCTCTTGGTATTCATTAAGCTCCGATTCTATCACCTGTTTTTCTTGTTCGATCGAGCGTGTTTTGAACAAGGGTTCGAACAGCTGAGACACGGCCAGCGGAAGAATATTCCAAATCTGTTCCGGCGAAGTCGAAAATTCGTAGACGTTCTCATCCGGATTAGTGAGCGCGTTAGCGTACGAGCCGGTCCGGTCTATTGGTTCATTGAACGCCGGGCCGTTTGGATACCGTTTCGTACCTTCAAACGCCAGGTGCTCGAGCAAATGAGGAAGTTCGTAGTGTTGGGGGTTCGCGTACCGGTATCCGCTTCGCACATAAGTATTGAATTGGACAGACCCGGAGTGAGGGAGGTTGACCGCCAAGAGCTCTGCCCCGCTCTTTAGTGAATGGGTGCTGACCTGATGTTTCATCATGTTTAGTATAGGCAGTAATGTAATCTGTAAGTATGGCGAAGGAAACCTACTACGATGTTCTCGGCGTCGCGCGGACGGCGACGGAAGACGATATCAAGAAGTCCTACCGGACGCTGGCGAGGGAATACCATCCCGACGTCAACAAGGGCGCGGAGGCCGAGGAGCGCTTCAAGAAGATCAACGAGGCATACGGCACGCTGTCCGATTCGCTGAAGCGCGCCGACTACGATCAGTCGCTGGCCGATACGGGCGTGAAGGGTGCCGGCCCGGCACCGGCGGGTGGACCGGCGGGAGCTGCCCAAGCGGAGGCCGCCGCGGCCGAGACCCCGTTCCGCCAAGCGATGGTACGCGCCGCGCTGCTCCGGACGTTCATATTCGGGATGATCGCGGCGCTGGCCGGAGGACTGCTGGCGGTCGCGCTCGGCTTCCTGACCGAATCCGCGTTCAGCGTCACGACGACTATCCAAGGCGCGATCCCCGGCCTGCTGGTCGGGCTGCTCTGGGGGGCGGACTATAACTTCAAGGTAGAGTCCTTCCTCGGCACCGGATGGCTCGGCCGGAGCTACACGCTGGCCCGGACCATCCTGATGAGCCTCGGCCTGGCCTACTACGGCGGCCTGCTCGGCGGGACGGTCGATGCCGCCGTGGACACGAATGTGTTCACGCTGCCGCTGATCCTGATCGGCGTGCTGGCCGGGGCGGTGATCGGCTCCGACGGAGACACGGTCGACAAGCTGCGCTCCGGGGCCGGCCGGTTCAACCTGTTCTACACGCTGATCCGCGGCGCCGAAGTCGGCGCGGTCGGCGCTTTCGTCGGCGCCGGGCTCGGCGCGATCCTGGCGGTCTCCGGCCAGCCCGCCGCCGCGTTCGGCTGGAGCGTCTTCACCGGCTTCGTGCTCGGGATGATCGCCGGCTCGATCAAACCTCCGAACCTGGCGGCCTATGCCAGCTACGCCTCGGCGTCCGTGAAAAGCATCATCATCGTGCTGATGGTGCTCGTTGCGCTGGTAGTCGGCATCTTGTTCGGGATGGTGGTGGATCCGGCCACGTTCGGACTATCGGGGTAGACTGGATACGTTATGCCTACCAGCAGGGATTATTACGATATCTTAGGCGTCGGGAAGACCGCCTCGGTTTCCGACGTCAAGAAAGCCTACCGTAAGCTCGCGCACAAGTATCATCCCGACAAGGGCGGCACGGCCGAGGACGAGAAGAAGTTCAAGGAAGTGCAGGAGGCCTACGAAGTGCTGTCCGACCAGCAGAAGCGGGCGGCGTATGATCAGTTCGGCAAGGCTGGCGCCCACGGCGCGGGCCCGGGTGCCGGACCGGGCGGAGCAGGATTCGGCGGATTCAACCCGCAGGACTTCGCGGGACAGGGATTCGACTTCGGTAACCTCGGCGACCTGTTCGAGCAGATGTTCACCGGCGGATTCGGAGGCGGCGGCGGCACGCGGCGGCGCGGTCCGTCGCGCGGCTCCGACCTGCAGATGACGGTGACGATCGATTTCGACGAAGCCGTCCGCGGCGTCACCAAACAGGTGTCGCTGAACCGGCGGGCGACCTGCGAGACTTGCGGCGGGAGCGGCGCGGCCAAAGGTTCGAAGATCGTGACCTGCGACCGCTGTGGCGGCCAAGGCCAGGTGCAAGTCACCCGGCGAACGGTGCTCGGCACGATGGCCCAAGTCGCGGAGTGCCCGGAATGCCACGGCGAGGGCAAGCGCCCGGAAAAGCCGTGCCCGGCGTGCGCCGGCGAAGGCCGCAAGCAGAAGAAAGAGACGCTGACCGTGGAGATCCCGGCGGGAATCGACGAGGGCCAGACGATCCGGATCCAAGGCGCCGGCGAAGCGGGCGAGCGCGGCGCGCCGTCGGGCCACGCCTACGTGATCGTCCACGTGAAGCCGTCGAAAGTCTTCGAGCGCGACGGTACCATGCTCGGCGTGACCGTCCCGATCAGCTTCCCGCAGGCGACGCTCGGCGACACGGTCGAGGTACCGACCGCGACCGGCAAGACGACGCTGAAGATTCCGGCCGGTACCCAGAGCGGCGAGACGTTCACGGTCAAGGGCCAGGGCATGCCGAAACTGAACGCGGCCGGAGCCGGCGACCTCAAGGTAACCGTCCAGGTCGCGGTACCGCAGAAGCTGACCGCCGAAGAGAAGCGTTTAGTCGAGGAGCTCGGACGGAAGGAAGGCCCCAAGCCGAAGAAGGGCTTTTTGGATAAGCTCGGGCTGTAGTCCCGTCGCCTACTTTATTGTTCTCTTGTTCATTTGTGCTTTGCCGCCTCGGGCGTATAGTATGAAACTAACTTTGCAGAAAGCCTCAAAGTAAAAAAGAAACATGATACCCGTACAATTTTTCACCGGACTTGACGTGAACAGTCCCAGTTGGGATTTGTTCATCTTTTTGTTCTTCATCGTCGCGACGTTCGTCTACGGCTTCACGCTCGGCCGCTCGCGGATCATGGTGCTGCTGGTCAGCACCTACATGGCGTTGGCACTCGTCTCGGTCGCACCGTTCCTCGACCAAACGCCCTCGGTGACGGTCGGCTCCAGCCCGTTCTTCATCATCCAGATCACCGCCTTCATCGCCACGATGCTGCTGATCTTCTTCTTCCTGTCGAACTCGGCGCTCCGCCGGGCGTTCGCCGCGCAGGAGATCCAGGGCAAGGCCTGGCAGATCATCGCGTTCTCGATCCTGCACGCCGGACTGTTGGTCGCGATCGTGCTCTCGTTCGTGCCGGAGGAACGCCGCGCCGCGTTGCTCGATGTCACGCAAGGAATGTTCGCCACGGACACGGCGTTGTTCATCTGGGCGGCGTTGCCGATCGTCGTGATGATGTTCGTCCAGGATCCGGAAGAAGAATAGCTTCGGGTACAATGAGACCGCTGCCCCGGTAGCTCAGTTGGCAGAGCAGTGGGCTTTTAACCCATGTGTCACAGGTTCGAGACCTGTCCGGGGCACAGTGACGATGGGCAAATAGCGAACCGGGTTCAGACCGAGCTGACCTGGAACCCCAGGTCTCGGGCGATTGCCTGGTGCGCGGGTTTTCGGTCGACGAAGATGATTCCGTTCGGATCCGCCTGCAGCCGCCCGGCGGCCAACTGCAGCAAGCCGGCGTAGTCGCGCTCTTCGTCCAGTTCCGAGCCGATCACATGCACGTGCAGCAGCTCGTCGAGCTGGTAGCGCTTCCGGAACTGCCCGACGAAGTCCGGCGCGGCATCCGAGACCAGCCCCAGCACGTGGTCCGCCGACTGGACCCGGATCTTTCCGAGCGCGGCCTGGTCCACGGTGGCCGCGTTGATCGCGAAAGCCTGGAGGATGTCGACGTCCTCTAGCGCGAGCTTCAGCGCGACGCGCCCCCAGTGCTCGACTTGGGTGATCTCGCCGCGGTCGTAGGCGGGCTTGGAATCGTCGATCGCCGCCGCCACCTCGTCGAGCGGCCGCTCGAGGCCCTCCGCGAGATCCTCGGCACTGGGCGACAGGTCGTCGGTGACGATGACGCCGAGGTCGTAGAGGACGGTCGGCTTCGAGGATGTAGGCTTGGAACCCATGCGTCCAGGATACCAAGGAAGTGCCATATAATTATGGGTACGCAACGGCACCCAGTCTTGACAAAGTGCCCAAAATTTGCTATGTTAAGGCAATTTTCAAAGATATGAACACGGGCATCACACATAAGGTAATCCTCGCGGCGGTAGTCGCGGCAGCGGGCGCGGTCATGGTAACGGCGCTCAGCCAAACGGCGTCGGACCCTTACGTCGCGAAGTCGCCGCCCGCCCCCCAAGCCGGCAAGGAAATCCGGAGCTTGACCAAGGTGAGCGGCCATTCGCTTGAGACGGTCAAGCTGAAGGACGGCAAGGAAACCAAGGCGGCCGCCGGGCATCTGGTGGTCCGCTTGGAGAATGACGCCGCCAAGCGGCAATTCGGGGACCGGTTGACCGGGACCAGCATTCCGAATATCTATCTGTTGTCCGTCGACGAACCGGTCAGCCAGGCCCGCACCAAGGTCGCGGCGCTGCCGGGAGTGCGGAGCGCCACGCCGGACTTCGTCGTCGCGGCGACCCGCACGCCCGACGATCCGCACTACCCGTACCAGTGGGGACTGCCGAAGATCAAGGCGCCAGCCGCCTGGGACCGGACGGTCGGTTCTTCGTCCGTCATCATCGCCAGCATCGACACCGGGGTGAACGCCTCGCACCAGGACCTCTCCGGCAAGATGTGGACGAACCCGGGCGAGACCTGCGGCGACAACGATGACGACGACGGGAACGGCTACATCGACGACTGTAACGGCATGGACTTCGTGAACGGGACCAAGCCGGGCGGCGTCTTCAAGAACGACGCCAACGGCCCGGACGACGATCAAGGTCACGGGACGCTGACGTCGTCGGTCTTCGCGGCTGACACTGACAACGGCCTTGGCGTTGCCGGCGTCGATTGGAACGCGAAGGTATTGGCGATCAAGGTATTGGACTCCGACGGCTACGGGTTATTTTCCGACGTCGCGGAGGGAATCCGGTACGCTGGCATAGTCGGCGCGGACGTCGCCAACATGAGCCTCGGCGCGGACGGACTGACCACCGAGACGATGACCGACACGGCGATCAACGAAGCGATCGCGGACGGCGTCATCCTAGCCGCCGCTTCCGGTAACGATGGTTACACGAACTCCATCAACTATCCGGCGATCAACCCGTACGTGATCTCGGTCGGGGCCACTACCTCGACCGACGCGCGAGCCGGCTATTCGAACGGCGGTTCGCAGCTCGACCTGGTCGCGCCAGGGTCGGGCATCCGCGGCGCCTACCTCGGCAACACGAGCTACGTCTCGGCCTCCGGCACCTCGCTGTCCACGCCGCACGTCGCGGGCGTGGCGGGATTGCTCCGAGCGCTGGACCCGGACGTCAGCTACTCCCGAGTCCGGACGATCCTGAAGAGCACCGCCGATACCGTCTCCGGCATGAACGGAGCCACCCGCACCAACCTCTACGGCGAGGGCCGGCTCGATGCGAACGGCGCCCAATCCCTGATCAAGGCCTACTCCAGCGAATGGGTCCGGCAGTCCGCGACCGCGACCGCGGCATCCGGAACCGACCGCGCGGTCTACGTCGACTACAAGAACGTCGGCCTGAACCCCTGGTCGAATACCGGATCGAACCCGGTCCGTCTCGGGACCAGCCACACCAAGGGGCATTCATCCCAGTTCTACAACACGTCCTGGCTGAGCAAGAGCCGTCCGGCCAGCTTCACGGGACGGGTCGAAGGCGACGGCAGCGTCACCGAGACCGACACCATTCAGCCCGGCGAGACGGCGCGGTTCAGCTTCACGATGACCTCGCCGCCGCGGACGACCACCACGACGTTGCGCGAGTACTTCCAACCGGTCGTCGAAGGCGTGACCTGGCTCGAAGACCAGTCGAAGTACATCACGACGACGGTACCGGGGCGGTACTACCGCGGCCAGTTGGTCGGGAAGACCAATCCGCCGCCGGTGGTCCTGGCAAACCAGCTCAGTCCGGTGACCGCCGACGTGAAGAACACCGGCACCGCCACCTGGCGGAACGATACCTCCTACGACATGAGGCTCGGTACGGTCAATCCGGTAAGCCACAACAGCACGTGGTACGACAGCGGTACCTGGCTGACGCGAAACCGGCTCGGCACGTTCGTCGGCAAGGTGTCGGGAGGCGTACTCACGCCGACTAATTCCATCGCTCCCGGCGAGACCGCCCGATGGTCGTTCCAAGTGAAGGCACCGTCCCGCGGCGGCACGTATCATGAATACTTCAGTTCGCTGATCGACTACTTCGGTTGGCAGAAGAACCTTAACCTTGGTTGGACCCAGTTCGTGCCGAGCACCGCGTATGATTACAAGTTCGTAAGCAAGGCACCGCACTACCAGTACCTGGCCCGCGACGAGACGAAGACGATCTACATCCGGCTCCGGAACATGGGATACGCCACCTGGCGCTCCAGCGGATCGGGTTCCGTCCGGCTCGGAACCGATCGTCCGCAGAACCGCGGCAGCGGATTCTCGGACGGCGGTACGGCGGCCGGCTGGATTACCAGCAACCGGATCAAGCTGGGCAGCAACCTGACGGATGCCGACAAGAACGTCGGCGGGGAAACCAGCGTGGCGCCCGGCGAGATCGGTGAATTCGAGTTCGACATCGTCGGCAAGCCGCGATCGGGAACGTACAAGGAGTACTTCCGGCCTCTCGTCGAAGGCCGCGGCTGGATGAAGGACATCGGCATCAACTGGTCGATCACGGTGGAGAACCCGATCGACGTCGCGCTGACCAGCCAGTCCAGCGCGACCATGAGCGGCACGAACACGGTTACGATCGTGGATGTGAACGGGACGAACCGCGGTACCGTCGCGCCCGCGACGGACTTCATTATGCGCAAGAACGGATCGCGCTATCAGGTACTCCTGCCCGGCCCGGACATCGACTCCTGTTGCGTCCTGACGGCCCAGCAGGCGCCGGGCAACCGGTTCCTGGTGACGAACCTGGCTGACAACGGCAGCCAAAACTACTTCCGGGGCGAGATGTCGATCCGGACCGGCAGCGCCGGTACCCATCTGGTGAATTCCCCGAACCTCGAGCATTACTTGCGCGGCCTGGGCGAAGTGCCGGACAGTTGGCCGATCGAATCGATCAAGGCCCAGATCACGGCGGCCCGGACCTTCGCGGCCCGGAAGATTCAAAGTCCCCGGTCGAACACCTTCGACATCTATGACGATACGCGCGACCAGGTCTACAACGGCTACAACAGCGAACTGGCCAAGCCGAACCACGTCACGGCGGTCAATGCGACTACCGGCAAGGTGGTCAAACGGGACGGATCGCTGATCCAGGCATTCTACAGTTCGAACGCCGCCGGCCGCACCGCGGACAATGAGGATGTCTGGGGCGGCAGCCCGATCAACTACCTGCGCGGCAAAGCGGACTCCTACTCGCTGGTCAGTTACACTTCCCACCTCTGGCCGGATACCACCTCGCGGGCGACAATCAAGGCTAACTACGGCTTCGGCTGTACGGTGACCGGCGTCGGCGTGGTCTCGAAGTACCCGGGCGACCGCATGCGGACGGTGCGGCTGGCCGGCTCGGGATGTGCCACTCGGGATTACACGCTGGCCGCCGACACTCACCGCAGCCGGCTCGGCCTACCGTCCTCGCAGGTGACGAGCATCACCAAGAGCGGCACGAACTTCGTGTTCGGCGGGAAGGGCTTCGGGCACGGGATCGGCATGAGCCAATACGGCGCCTACAACCGCGCCGCGAACGGCCAGAGCTACGTAACGATCCTCCAGTTCTACTACACCGGCGTGACGATCGGGAACCTCTGACTAACCGGCCGGGCTGACCGGCCGGTCTGACCAGTAAACAACCTACCTTATGATACGCTGGTTGCATGAAGCAACCAGCCTTAATGTTGGCGCTGGGAGTGATCGTCGGCGTGGCCGCGGCGTCCTGGCTGCCGGTATGGTTGGCGCTCGGGTTGGCGGCCGTTGCGTGCTACCGGTCGCTTCTGCTGGCAATCGGCCTGGCGATCGGCGCTTACCGGATCATGCTGAGCCCACTCCTGCCCCCGGAAGCGGACTTGGCGGACCTTGCCGGGCGGGAACGGACGGTGCGCGGGGTGGTAGACTCGTTCCCGGATTATCGGCAGGAATACCAGCAGTTCGTCGTCAAAGGGACGGCGGAGGGCAAAGAGGGCAGGACGCTGGTCCAGACCGACCCCTTGCTCGAGTTCTCGCCAGGCGACCGCGTCGAGGTGACCGGCCTGCTGACCGCGCCGCGCAACTTCGACGGTTTCGACTATCGGAGCTTCCTGGCCAAGGACGGCGTCCACTCGATCATGCGCCGGGCCGACGTCAACATCGCAGGAAGCAAACAAACGCTGGCGCGGACTTTTTACGCGATCCGGAAGCGCTGGGTGCTGCAGACGGAACGTACGTTCCCCGAGCCGGCCGCCGGGTTCAGCCTGGGTATCCTGATCGGCGAACGCTCGACGTTGTCCGACTCCCATATCGAGGCGTTCCGGAAGACCGGCACGACCCACATCCTGGCGCTGTCCGGATTCAACGTCAGTATCATCATCACGGCGATCGTCTGGGTGCTCGGACGGAAGCCGGCGGCGCTGACCGCGTCCCTGGGACTGATTGCGGCATTCGTCCTTCTGGTCGGTCCGTCCGCGACGGTGGTACGAGCCGCGCTGATGGGCGGCTTCCTCCTGCTCGGACAACTTTTTGGACGTCCGCAGGCGGCCATGTACGGCGCGGTGATCACGGCCGCCGCGATGCTGTTGATCCAACCCCACGCTTTGCGCTATGACCTCGGTTTTGACCTCTCCTTCCTCGCCACCCTCGGCATCCTCTGGCTGGAGCCGGACATCCGCTCCCGGATCACGCGCGTCCCCGAGCTGGCCCGTGGAATCGTATCCGCGACGCTTGCCGCCAGCGGGGCGACGGCGCCGCTGATCGCGCTGACGTTCGGGACGGCCAGCCTGGTGTCGCCGCTGGCGAACCTGCTGGTGGTCCCGGCGATTCCTCTCCTGATGCTCGGCGGTTTCGTCAGCGTGATGATCTCGTTCGTTTCGTCCGAGTTGGCCGCCTTGCCGGCGGCGTTGACCGCCGCCGCGACCGTCCGTCTGCTCGGCGGAATCAGTTGGCTGGCCGACCTGCCGGCCGCCTCGGTCACGTTCGCGGAGCTGAAGGGACCCACGGCGATCCTGCTGTCGGTGGTCGCCGCCGCCGGGATCTTCCAATTGAAACGGCCACGGTATGCGTAAGGCGGCCTACACGCTCGCGTTGGTTCCGCTGCTCGCCATCGTCTTAGCCGCCGTCTTCCTATCGTGGCCCGGCACCGGCACCGGCTTCAGCTCTGGCACCGGCTTCGGCGCTCCCGAGGCCCGGGTGTATTTTTTCGACGTCGGGCAAGGGGACGCGGCGCTGATCGACGTCGGACACGGGACGCAGATCCTGATCGACGGCGGTCCCGACCGGGCGGTCCTGCGCGGGCTCGGCGAAATCATGCCGAGGTTCGACCGCCGGATCGAGTTGGTCATCCTGAGCCATCCTCACCTCGACCACTACGGCGGCCTGATCGATACCGTGTCCCGGTACGACGTCGGAGCGGTGATGCTCAACCAATCCGGATCAGGCAAGCCGTACGAACGGCTGGTCGAGGACGTACGGGCCGGCAGCCGGATCATTCCGGCCGCGGGTCAGCGTATCCCGCTGCCCGGAGGCGTGATCGAAATCTTGGAACCCGGCGTGCCGGGGACGGACTCCGCGAACCGGAAGCGGTTCTCCAATCCCAACGACGCGTCGGTGGTCGCGCGCCTCGAGCTGCACGGGCACACTTTCCTGTTTCCCGGCGACGCCGAAGAAGCCGAAGAACGCCGTTTGCTCAGAAGCGGCGGCTTGGACGTCGAGGTACTGAAGGTCCCGCATCACGGCAGCAGCACCTCATCGACGGAAGAATTCCTCCAGGCCGTCACCCCGGATTGGTGCATCGTCTCGTCCGGCAAGGATAACCCGTACGGACATCCGAATCCGGGGACCTTGTCCAGGTTGGAAACCGCGGGTTGCCGGACCGTCCGGACGGACCGGCACGGGACGATCACGTTCCGGCTGACCGGATCGCAGATGCGGGTAGTGCCACAGCGCCGTTAGGTTCCGAGGCCGGCGGACCGGCTACTCGAAGTCCCTTGGCAAGTCCTGCGAATCGAGGTGTCGGGAGTCATCCGTCTGCTTCGGCTGATCCGCCGCCGCCTCGGCCTTCTCCGCACTGGCTTCCGCGTTCTCGCGAGCGGACTCCTTGCGCTCCTCGGATTCGCCCATGCCCTGGGACTTGGCGACGAGCTCCTGCACGCGGTCCGGATTCGGGATGCCCTCGAACGTGAAGTTCCGGCGCTCACCGGCGGTCTGGATCTCCACGGTCCCGAAGTTGAAGAGCGTCTGCAGCAGTCCGTGCTTGGCGGCGCTGACGTCCTGGATCATCTTGCAGTCGAGCTCGTCGACCGTCCGGCGGAACAGACCGCGCTGGTCGATATCGACGATCCGGTCGGAGGTGACGATCGCGATGTCGAGATAGAAGTCGATCCAGCGGACGAAGAAATAAGTGACCAGCGCCAGGTAATACGCGGAGGTGGCCGCGACGGCGATGGCGCGGCCGATACCGGAGATCTCAAGCCCGGCGGCTGGAATCGCCACGAAGATGATGACCGGGACGATCGCCAGCAGTCCGGTGACCAGGACGGCCGGCAGTAGCGTCAGCCAATGGGGCCGCGCGATGGTCAGGACCTTTTCGTCCGGACGCTGGCCGGGGAAGTATTCCATCATCCGCCCCCCGTGACTTCGATGCCGCCGATCGTGACAAACGTCGCGATGACGATCGCGACGACGGTGAACAGGTAAAGACCGGCCGCCACCTGGGTCTTGTCGCCCGGGAACCCGAACCGCCGCGTGTGATACACCCCGGCGACCGCGAAGCCGCCGATGATGACTAGGTAGACTAGATAGGAAATAATGACGGTTGTCATGGTTTCTCGAGCGTACCGCTGCCGGATGCGATTAGCAACCTAGACCAGCTTCTTCTGTCCGGCCGGTGCTTGTCCGGCGGCCCGGCCAGCAGACGTCGCGATTCCGAGATGGGTGTAAGCCGCTTCCGTCGCCTTGCGGCCGCGCGGCGTGCGCTCGACCAGTCCGAGCTGGATCAGGAACGGCTCGTAGACCTCCTCGATAGTCTCCGATTCGTCGCTGACGGCGGCTGCCAGCGTACCGAGTCCGACCGGGCCGCCCTTGAACTTCTTGATGATCGTTTCCAATAGCCGCCGATCGGTCGCGTCCAGGCCGAGTTCGTCCACGCCCTCGAGTTTCAGCGACTGCTCGGCGGCGGCGGCGTCGATCGTGCCGGTGCCGCGGGTCTGTGCCCAATCGCGGGCGCGCTTCAGCAAACGATTCGCCACGCGCGGCGTGCTGCGGCTGCGGCCGGCCAGCGCCTTCAGCGCCGCCACCTCGGCGGTCACGCCCAGGATCTTCGCGGAACGCCCGAGGATCTTCCGCATCTCGTCTTCCGCGTAGAACGCCAGCTGGTAGGTGGCCCCGAACCGGTCGCGGAGCGGCGAGCTCAACGCGCCGATCTTAGTGGTCGCGCCGATGATCGTGAACGGTTCCAAGTCGAGCCGCACCGACCGGGCACCGGGACCCTTGCCGAGCACGATGTCGATCTTCCGGTCCTCCATGGCGGGGTAGAGCATCTCTTCGACCACCTTCGGCAGCCGGTGGATCTCGTCGATGAACAGGATGTCCCCCGGACCGAGGTTGGTGAGGATCGAGGCAAGGTCGCCGGCCCGCTCGATCGCCGGCCCGCTGGTGGTTGTGAGTGAAGCCTCGGTCTCGTGGGCGATCACCCCGGCCAGCGTCGTCTTGCCGAGCCCGGGCGGTCCGTAGAATAGCAGGTGGTCGACCGTCTCCTTCCGCCCCTTGGCCGCCTCGATCATGATCCCGAGCGATTCCTTGATCTCGTTCTGGCCGACGTAGTCCTTGAGCGTTTTCGGCCGCAGCGCCACGTCGAGCGCGACGTCGGTCTCGCTGGTGGCGGGTGAGAGCAGCCGGTCCTCGGTCTCCTTGCTCACTTCCTTGCTCATCGCGCCAACTCCTTGAGCGCCGCCTTGATCACGGCTTCGGTCGAATCGGCCGCGGCCGCCACCTTGCCGACCGCCTTGCGCGCCTCGGCGTTCGAGTAGCCGAGCGAGACCAAAGCCTCGACCGCTTCGTCCTGTCCGCGCGGCGCGCCTTCGCTGGTCACCATTTCCATCTTGTCCTGCAGGTCGACCACCACCCGCTCCGCCGTCTTCTTGCCGATGCCCGGCACCGAGGCCAGGAACTCCGAATCGCCGGATGCGATCGCGGCCCGGATGTCGTCCGGCGTCGAGAGCGACAGGATCGCCAACGCGACCTTCGGTCCGATGCCGGAGACACCGAGCAACTGGGTGAACAGCCGCCGCTCGGACGTGTTCGAGAATCCGTACAGCGCCAGCACGTCCTCGCGGACGTATTGATGCGTGTGCAACGTCACCTCGCTGCCGGTTGCCGGCAGGTCGGTCAGCGTCGAGACCGGCACCATCACCAGGTATCCGACCCCGCCGACTTTGACGACGACGCCGCTCGGCTCCTTGCTGACCAGCGTGCCTGTCAGTTGGGCGATCATGTATACAGTATAAAGCCCTTGGCGGCCGCGGGACTCAATCCGCCCCAAGCACCTTGGCGACCAGGGTGAGGTCGTCGCGGACCAGACGCGGCATCAGGAACTTTTCCTCGACGATCTTCCGTCCGGCGGTGCCCATCCGCTTTGCCTTGGCCGGGTCGGCTGCCAGCTCCGCCATCCGGTCGGCGGCCTTCGGGATCGTCGAGACGAGGTAGCCGTTCCGGCCTTCCTCGATCTGCAGGGGTATGCCGCCGACGTTGCTGGCGATGACCGGCGTGCCGGCCCACAGCGCCTCGGTGACGGACAGCCCGAATCCTTCCCGCAGCGACTTCTGGACCGCCGCGACCGCCAAGGTCTGGAACGCCTTCACGGTCCGGTCGTCGGCTTCGTCGACCAGGATCAGCAGGCCGTCGTCGCCCTTGGCGGCTCCGCGCAGTTCCTTGACGATCATCGGTGCTTGCGGATCGTCGTCGGCGGTGTCGCCGACCAGGGCCAGCTGGAGTTCGGGCACCTTCTGTTTGGCCAGCCGCCAGGCCTCGAGCACCCCCAGCGGATCCTTCCACTGGTCGAACCGCGATACCTGCACGACGAACGGCCGCGACAAATCGAGCGGGTAGGCGCGCAGAATCTCCTGCGCCTCGTCCTTGTCCATCGGACGGTTCTTCTTCGAATCGGCGTCGATCGCCGGCGGGATAATCGCCAGGTGCTCCGGCGAGAATCCCGGCAACCGGAACGACTCCAGGCTGAAGATGCCGCCAGCATAAGGCAGCAGGTACTTGGCCATCCGGTTCGCGACCCCGCCGTGCGGATCCGAGCTGTCGAGATGACAGCGCCAGATCCACTTGGTATCCGAAGCGTCGACCCGGAAGTACGGGATCGCCGCCGGCTGCGGATCGTGGACGATGATCGCGTCCCACTGGGCCGGGGCCACCTTCTTGGCCATGTCCTTGCTGACCGCCTCGTAGTATCGCCATTCGGTAGGAGAGAGGCCGGTGTGTTCGCCCTGCAGGGCGTTGTGGATCTTCTTCGTGACCTCGAAGAACCCGGCCGGCGGTTCAATCACCTGCCAGTCGGCCTTGATCCCGAGGTCCTGCAGCATCGGCACCTCGGAACGCAGGATTTCCGCCACCCCGCCGCCGTTGGCAGTGGCGCTCAGGTGGAGGATACGCTGGCCTCGGAGCGCATCGGTCAGGCCTTTGATTTCGGTGTCCAACGATTTCACTTCGTTCATCATAGAGGACTATTGGCGCTGGGCTTAGCCGAAGGTCGGCGGCATCGCTTGCTGGGCGTACGCCGTTACAGTTAACTGAAACCATGCCGAAAACAAAAAAGAGGCTTCGGGTCGCGATGTTCGCGGGGAATACCCACCCGATACCTCCGAAGGACATCATCATGGCCAATTTTTCGATTGCCTTGGCGATCGCGGATGGCATGAAGGCCCGCGGTCATGATGTAACGCTCTTCGCGGCGGAAGGAACCCGCACCAAGGCCAAGCTGGTGACCAATGGAATGCTTCCGTTGACCGAGACTTCCTTGTCCAGTCTGATCAAGGAGCAACCGACGGGATTCACGGCCCGCGAACCTGAGCGGTCGACGGCCTTTTATGCCCAGACGATGATCAGCGAATTGTATCGTCGGCACCTCGCACGTCCTTTTGATCTTATCCATCACCATCAAGTGATGCGTCCGATCCATTACGCCAAACTGACCAAGACTCCACACCTCTTCACCGTTCACGATCCGGTTACCCCCCTCTCGAAATGGCTCTACGGTTTTTACGCCAAGACGAAGAACGTCAATTTCGTCGCATTGAGCCGGAACCAGCGGCAATGCGCCCCGAAGTTGCCGTGGGCAACTACGATACACAACGGCGTGGATGTCAAAGAGTACCCGTTTAAGGAAACTCCAAAGGACTTTCTCATGTTTGCCGGACGGATTACCGCGGAGAAAGGTCCGCATCGTGCCATCATCGCTGCAAAACAAGCGAAAGCCCCGCTGAAGATTTTCGGCCCGTACGGAGGACAGGGTACTGATAATCAGGATTTCTGGGAGGAAGAAATCGCTCCTCGTCTGAGCGCAAAGGTGACGTTCGAAGGTTTTCGTGAGCGCCTGTCCCTCATTCGCGAATACGCCAAAGCCCGGGCGGTCCTCATGCCGATCACCTGGGAGGAACCTTTCGGCCTCGTTGCCATCGAGGCGATGGCCTGCGGGACACCGGTGATCGCCTTCAAGCGGGGCGCCCTGCCGGAAATCGTCGTCCATGGTAAGACGGGCTTCCTCGTGAACTCAGTGGACGAGATGGCCCGTGCGATCAAGCGGATCGACCAGATTGACCGGGCTGCCTGCCGCCGCCACGTGGAACAGCACTTTTCGATCGAACGGATGGTCGACAGGTACGAGCGGGCGTACTATGCGTTGGCCAAAAGGCCCAAATAGGTACGTTCGTATTCATCTACCATCCGGCGCAAGGAAAAATGCTCGATGGCGTGCTGGCGGGCCGTCCGCCGATCCAGTTCACCGATCCGGCGGACGTATTTGGTAAGTCCCGCCGGTGTCTTCGCTAAGAAGCCGGTCTTGCCATGGACTACGAGCTCCGGCATCGCCCCGCGCGGTGTAGTCAACACGGGCGTGCCGCAGGACATGGCTTCGACCGCGACCAATCCGAACGGTTCCTCCCAGCGGAGCGGTGAAAGCAGTCCGACGGCGCTTCTCAGTAGTCGGACCTTTTCGGTCAGGCTGACTTCTCCCACGTACCTGATTTGCTTGGAGAGGTATGGCCGTATCTTCGTTTCGAAGTAACCCCGGTTTTCCTTCGCAATCATTCCCGCGATGACCAGAGGCACCTTGGCTTTGCGCGCGATTTGTACGGCATCGCCCGCACCCTTCTTTTCGGAAATCCAACCGAGCCAAAGGAAATAGCCCCCGCCGCCTTTTCCGAAGGCGTGGCGATCGGTATCGACCCCGTTATAGATGGTCTTGGTAAACTTCGCGCCTCGATACAATGTCCGCTGCTGCTTCGAAATGGCGATCAGGTGCGTGTACTTGCTGGCGTCGCGGAAAAAGACCTCTCGCTCCTTGTTCCATCCGTTATGGATAGTCGACGCCATCGGTGCTTTCAGGAGAGGTGCGAAGGATAGGGCGACGTTATCGAAGTGGTTCGACCAGAGTTCTATTCCGCGATCCCGCGAGAAAATCTTGAGGAGATGGTCGGCATGCACGATCCCGCGCAAGGACTCGGAAATGTCCCTGATTTCCCGTGGCCACGTGGTGACGAGATTCCCTTTGAATTTGGAACCACTGGCTGCGAATAGCGTGACCTTATGTCCGCGCTCCAAGAGACCGTTCGCGAGTTGGTCGATAATCCTTTCGACGCCCGCATGACCGGTCGGGGGAATTTTCCTGTATAGCGGCGCGATGACTCCGACGTGCATACGACAATCTTAGCTAAAAAAAGGAACGCCGACCTGCTGAGAGCATGCTGCCGGCAATTGTACCCTCAGCACAAGTAACTGGTATGAGGGTATAAATGCCTGAGCGTGACGATTTATCTGTTGGATACCCGACGGTTGTTACTCTCCGCTGGTGGTACGATTTGCGCATGACAGTCGTTATCGCTAGCAAATGCCAAGAAGGTGTGCTGTTGGCTTCGGATACACGAGGAAGGCAGTATATCCCAGACGTTCGTGAGAAGGAATCGGTAGATGGTGTTAGTAAGATTTTCCCCATGAGCGACAAGGTGGCTGTGCTGTCTTTTGGAGCAGGCCTGCAAGACTTCGACAAAAGGCTAGAAGGCCACGCTAAATCACAAAAAGCGAACATTGCTGCTGGCTTGATTAAGGATCAACCGGACTTAGATTTGTTCAAGAACACACTTCCTCACTTCTTCAATTACACCTACCTTGACCAGCCAGACGACATGGAAGATTCTGCTGGGTTCTTGCTGGTTAGTAAGAATGAAACATATAGTCTGCACTCTAACTCCGATTTTGCGCCAGAAAAAATAGATGCTGACTACAAAGTGGCTGGTGTTCCAGATATTCTGTTTGAGGGGGATAAGAAACTGACGGCCAGAGAAACCGCTGATCGAGCCATTAAAGCCATAGAGTATTGCGCCAAGAAGTATAAAGACGACGTAAACAACGATGTTCAGATGTGGCTTATCACTGACTCCGGTATGTCCCGCTTTACATAGTCAAACCACCGCCATACGATAACTCCGTTAATGCCTAAGAAGCAGCCAGCCACCGAAAAAGAGAAGACTATCGTCGGGGCGGTAATTCTCGCGGTATTCTCTGTATTCGCACTAACGGCCTGTACCGGTGGGAGCGACGACAGCGATACAAACGACACGACAAACAATCAGGCTAACGAATCTGTTAAAGAAACCCCGAAAAACGAAGAGTCTTTAGTCGATAAGGTCGAGGTAGCACTGGATAAATTGGGCGAAGGATATAAAAGTGAGCTGGCTTCAACGAACGGCGGCTATCGGGGCGATATAATTAGCGTTGAACCAGCCGTAGGTGACGATACCGTTAAAGTTAATGTATCGACTCGCTTTAAAGACTCGGGTGATGAACCTGATGGCGGTAGAAACATAGCTCGCAGGATATTCGGCAGTATTTGTCTTGATGTTCCAGAGCTTGAAAGTCTGTATGTGGTAAGCAGTTCTGGATTGGAAAGTAAGTCAGTATATCGCAGTCAAATACCTGGCTGTAAGCAGTAGATCAGTAGTCGGCAGAAGCGAGTAGAATATGAGTGTGGCTGAGAAAAACCCAGTATCCCTCAACGCTTTCAACCGATTGCTTAACCGCGCTTCGCAACCGGCAGCGAAACCTGCGAAACCAAAGCGTCGAACATCCCGCCCTGCAAAGTCCGGTGGGAATACCGCCAGCCGTACTCGTTAGCGTAAAGCTGTAGGTACTTCGGGCTGACGTGCCGGTACACGCCGGTTATGCCTCGTTTGAGGTGTGACCAGATATTCTCGATGTTCTGGGTGTGAACCGATCCGCTGACGTACTGCTTCCGCTGGTGCTTGATACCGTCGTGGGTAAAGCCGACCTTGTGGAGTTTCGAGTAAACCCCATGTTCGTCATGGTAAATGGTCGCGTCCGGCGCGACGTTGAGGACAATAGGCGGGGTCAGGGCTTCGGTTCCGGTGTGGGGGACATGGACGAGCTTGGCCTTTCCGCCTCGTGAAACCATGCCGAACACAACGGCCTTATCCTGATGTCCGCCTCGGTTACTGTGCTTCTTATCAGGGTGCCGGTTCTGGTCTGCCCCGCCGACAAACGTTTCATCCACCTCGACTTCGCCGGACAGCATTTCGCCGTCCTCGGCAGACATGAGCGTTCGTATCTGCTTGGCGATCCGCCACGCTGTCTTATAGGTCACGCCAAGCTCCCGCTCCAACTGCTTGGCCGAGATACCAGCGCGGGTCTGAACCATGAGGTACATGGCGTAAAACCACAGCCAGAGTGACGTGGTGGACTTCTCAAAGACCGTACCGGCCAACGGGTAGACTTGGTACCCGCAGTTGCAGGCATAGCTGGTACGTCCCTTAACACGGGACAGCTCGTTTTCCCGTCCGCACTTCGGGCAGGTGAAATCACGGAAGCGGATTTGCCGTATTTCCTCTAGGCACGCAGCGTCATCAGGGAACCGCTTACGGAAGTCTGCGATGGTGAACCTGTCGTCCATAGGCACATATTAGCAGCTAACCTACTTGTAGTCAAGGTATAAGTGCCATGCTGCCAGCCTTGACTATTAGCACCTTTTGTGTTATGGTTAAGCAATTTTCAAACCTATGGAAAATTATCCCTCAGAGCTGCGGCGCGGACATCTCGACCATCGGTGGGTGCTGATCGCCTCCGGACGGGCCGACCGTCCCCAGGACTACATCAATCACACGCCGTCCAAGGTGCGGCGCGATCCCTTCTCCCCGGAGAACATCCGGAAGGAGGACATCATCGACCTGATCCCGAACAACGACGGCACCGAGTACGAGACGCCGAGCACCTGGAAGGCGATGGCAGTGAGGAATCTCTACCCGTTCGTCGGGAAGGTCGCAGGCCGGAAGCCGCGCTCCACCGGCGACATCCGAGACGGCGTCGGCGCGCACGAGATCATCATCCACTCGCCGGATCCCGACCGGGACTTCGGAAGCTTCGAGTCTGAACAGGCGCAGGCGGTCCTCGAGCTCTACCTGAAGCGGTACAACCACCTCTCGCACATGCCGGAGGTCAAGCATGTGCAGATCTTCACCAACCGTGGCAAGGAAGCGGGAGCCTCGGTCGTGCACCCGCACACCCAGGTGGTTGCCTTGCCGGTCGTTCCGCCGTACATCAAGGACCTGGTCCGGATCGCCGGCAAACACTACGACAAGAGTCAGTCCAAGCTGAGCGAGGACGAGGTCGAACGGGAAATCCACGAGGCGTCCCGGGTGATTTACGAGAATTCGAAGTTCCTGGTGTACTGCCCGTTCGCGCCCTTGGCCGACTACCACATCCGGATCATGCCTAAGGAGCGGGGTTCCTACTTCCATGAGATCACCCAGGAGCAGGTCGAGCACCTGTCGCGGGTCCTCAACCTGGTCTTCCGGCGGCTGGACCGGATCGCCGGCATCCCGCCCTACAACGCTTACATCCGGACGGCGCCGGTCGGTGCCGACGAGAAAAGGCTGCGCGGGTTCCGCTGGCACATCGACATCCTGCCGCACCTGGCGATTCCCGGCGGCCTCGAGATTTCCACCGGACTCACCGTGGTGACGGTCTTCCCCGAGGACGCGGCGCATGCCCTAAGGCAGGATTCATGATCATGTCTGACGAACGCAAACAACCCGACCAACCCGGCAAGGACGGCTCCGACAAGGACCGACCCGGACGGAACGAAGTCCGGCTGGAGCGCGACGGAATCCTCCGGATCTACTACCGCGGCCGGCAGACCGCGGAGGGGATTAAGGCGCTCGGCGAGGAGTCCGATGCCATCGCCGAAGCGCTGCAGGAGCGCGGCGAGCCGGTGATCATCCTGGTCGACGTCGCCGACCTGGGCGCGTTCGGGCAGCCGGAGATCGCGGCCTGGCGCCGCCTGATGGCCACCCGTTCGTTCGAGCGGATGGCGATCGTACACCTGAACCCGGCGCTGCAGGTCGTGTTGCACTTCCTGGTCAAGATGTCGAACCGCAAGGACAAGGTCGAGGCATTCGACGACGAGGTCAAGGCGATCGACTGGCTGCAGGAAGCCGCGACCGGACAGCAGGACTAACCGGCAGGATCCGCCGGGAACGCGCGCCGCGACGCGTGGCAGATCGCCACGGCGATCGCGTCCGTGACGTCGTCGGGTTTCGGGGCTTCCTTCAGTCCGACCAACCGGCAGACCATCAGCGCGACCTGGTCCTTGGGCGCTTTGCCGAATCCGGTCAGTTGTTGCTTGACGGTGCCGGGCCCGTATTCCGCGGCGGAAAGTCCGGCCGCCGCCACTGCCGCCAGGATCACGCCGCGCGCCTCGGCGACCCGCATGGCGGTCTTGGCGTTCTTCGAGAAGAACAGTTCTTCGATCGCGACCGAATCCGGCCCGTGCTTTTCCAGCACCGTCCCGACGTCCTTGGCGATGCTCGCCAGCCGCCGCTCCGGCGTCTGGTTGCTTTCGGTCGAGAGCAACCCGGCCTCCACAAGTTTCAAGGCGTTGCCGTCGGCGTCGAGGATGGCGTACCCGGTCCGGGCGTTACCGGGGTCGAAGCCAGCGATCCGCACCCTGGCCATCTCAGCCACCGACCAGTTCCGGCTCGATATCCGCGTTGGTCGAGACGTCCGACACGTCGTCGAGCGATTCCAAATCGTTCACCAGCGCCACGATGGATTCCGCGGTCTTCCGGTCGTTGACCGGCACTTCCGACTTCGGGACCTTCGCCAGCTCCGCGCCCTGCACGGGGAAGCCGGCGGCAGTCAGGGCGTCGCGGACCTTCGCCAGGTCCTGCCGGCCGGTCTCGACTTCGTACGCGCCGTCGCCAGCGTCGACGTCGGTGGCTCCCGCATCGGCCGCGGCCAAGGTCAGTTCGTCCTCGTCGGCGTCCGCGCCGACCTTGAGGATTCCTTTCTCGTCGAAGAGGTAGGCCACCGATCCCGACTCGCCCAGCGATCCGCCCCGTTTGGTGACGGCGGCGCGGACGTCCGAGACGGTCCGGTTCTTGTTGTCGGTCAGGCAATCCACCAGCAGCGCCACGCCGCCGGGACCGTATGCTTCGTAAGTGACCGATTCGGGAGGCCGCTGGCCGGCCAGTTCGCCGGTGCCGCGCTTGATCGCCCGCTCGACGTTGGCGTTCGGCATGTTCTCCGCGCGGGCCTGGTCGATCGCCATCCGGAGCTGGACGTTCATGCCGGGGTCGCCGCCGCCTTCGCGCGCCGCGATGGAAATCAGGTTCGCCAACCGCGTGAATACGGCCCCGCGCTTCGCGTCGGCCGCACCCTTTTTCCGCTTAATGGTGCTCCATTTACTGTGTCCGGACATATCGAATCCATTGTACCGCAGGTCTGAGCCTCGCCAGCCGGCGCCAGCGCGACGACGGACCCGCACGCCGCACATTGACATTTACGCCAAATAATGTTATGGTTGTCTAATTTTGCAACACAAATACCACGCATGTACTCGCACACGTTAAACCTACTTCCGCGCAAAGAGCAGCGGCGCCGCCGGACCGACCTGCTCAACTACTACACGCTCGTCGCGGGCATCGTGACCGTGACCGGCGCCCTGGTGATGGCCGGACTCCTGCTGGTGTTCGACCAAATCTACAAGGTCAATCTTGACGATCTCCAGGCCGACAAGCAGCTAGTGGAAAGCCAGGCCGTGGCGTACCTGGACATCGAGAAGGAAGCGAAAGGCCTGGAAGTCCAACTGGACAACCTCCGCCAGGCCGAAGGGCAGACGACGCGGTGGGCGGCCTTGGTCTCGGCGCTCCGCACCATGACGCCGGAGGGCGTGTCGATCAAGACGGTCGCGTTCATCGGCAAGGATGCCGCCGGCCAAGGGGCCGTCGACAACCAGAGCCAAAACCAAAATAACCAGAGCCAGATCACCGGCGTCACGACGAGCCGCCGTGCACTCGGCCAGTTCCAGCTGGCGTTGTCCGAATCGGCGTTCCTCAAGGAATCCCAGATCCTGAACACCACCCGGGAGGGCAAGGTCATCCAATACACCATGTCGATCGAAATCGACCAATCCGAGCTGGAGGCGTCGCAATCATGAACGTCGACCTCACCAATCTCCGGATCAAGCCGGAGCAGCGGTTCTACTACCTGATCGCCGGGAACGTGGTCATCCTGGCCCTGATCGGAATCTTCGTGCTGCGTCCGGTGATGGGACTGCTCAACAAGCACGCCGACCAGATGACGGCGATGAAGGCGGACATCGCCACCGCCCAGCAGAAGATGGATACCTTGCGCAAGCTGAAGGCATCGCTGCCGGCGACCAAGGCGGTGTACGCGCCGGTGATCAGGAACGCGCCGAAACACAAGGACATCGCCGGATACCAGACCGAGCTCGAGGACCTGGCGGCGTTGACCCGGGTCGACCTCATCACGGTCGATACCAGCGGCGCAGCCAAGGGTCAGAGCCCGGCCGCGGCCCAGACCGACCTGACGGTCGGCGGTTTCCCGGCCTTCCCGGTCAGCATCGACGTCTCCGGCAGTTACGCGAACACTTTGGACTTCGTGAACCGGCTCGAGACCATGGACCGGTTCACGCGGGTCGTCGCCCTGAGTTTTGTCCAGGCCGACACCTCCGGCGAGGTCAAGCTGACGATCACCGCGCAGTCGTTGTACTTCGGCGGCGCGGACACGACGAGTAAGACTGGTAAGGCGGGGAAGGCATCATGAGATACCTGCGCTACCCGCGTCCGCGAAAAATCCTCGGTTCGATCCGGCGGTTTGTCTTCCGGGCCGATCATGCCCTGATGGCGCTGGTCGGCAAAGCGGATGAAGGGGTCGTCGGTTTCGTGGAATGGGTCGAGCACGGCATCGGCCGGATGACCCGGGCGGTCGTTGCCGCGGAACGTTTGGGGGCGCGGAAGGTCGTCGCGGCCCTCCGCATCGCGATCAGCCCCGTGCTGTACCTCGTCCGGACGGTGGTCGCACAACTGGTGTTCGAGGTCGCCGCGGTATGCGGAGGCGTCTTCCGCGCCCCGGGCCGTCTTGGCCGGTCCGCCGAAGCCCTCGTCGCCTACTGGACGGCGGGCGTGTGGCGCTTCTTCGGACGGATCACGCTCTGGGTGAGCGCTCCGATCCGCAAACGCGTCGCCAACCGCGCGAAGCGGCAAGCGCTCGACGCGGTCACTATGACCCCGGACCATAAGTCGCATCGCGAATTGCTGGCGTTGCTCGTTGTCGCCGCCGTCCTGATCGCCGGCGCGGCCGTACTGTTCGGAGGCGACCTGCTGTCCAGTAACGTCCTTTCCGGCATCTTCCAGCTGGAGCGTTTGGCCGGATTGCCGTCAGCGGCGTGGCACTGGGCCGTCACCCTCTCTCCGATCAAGCTGACGGTGATGTTCGCCGCCGCCGCGCTGACCGCCGCCACGATCGTCTTCTGGTTCCGGATGTTGCGCGACAGCTACCGCCGCGAATATCCGACCGCGGTCGAGCAGACCCAATGGCGTCTCGTCACGACACTGTTGTTCATCCCGGGCGCGGTGCTGTACTTCTTCAAGCAATACAACCGACTCACCGTACGGAAGTTCGCGGCCCGTCACGTCGTCTCCCTGATGGTCAGCGGCGTCACCGTGCTGGTGGCCACCTCGACCTATGGCACGCTTTGGTACTTCAACCAGCAGGCCGCGGCGGAAGTGGCCGGTGCCGGTTACCAGGCTCCGGTAATCCGGCTTGATCCGAACGATCGCCGCCAGATCCTTTCCCGCGACCAATATGGCCAGCCGCTAAAGCCGGCCACGACCAGCCGCCGCGACCCGTTCGCGCCGATCCCCGGCGAAACGACGGAGGCAGCGCCGAGTCCGTCACCGAGTCCGACGTCGGCGCCGCAGCCCTGATCCGACCGCCGCGACTCAGTTGTCGTAGAAATCGCCCGGATCGACGTTGGTCCGGGTCTTCCCGGCCGTGACGGCGATCGTGATCGGGGAGTGGTCGGTGCACTCGGCGTGGTATCCGCACACCACGAAGGCGGAGTAGAAGGCCTGGTATCCGGGATCGAACGAGGGCACCACCGCGTAAACCTGGTACTTGCCCGGCGAGACGGCCAGCCGATAGCCGCGGCCGCTCTTGAACCGCCAATGCCGGATTACTTTCTTGGTGCAAACCTCGCGCGAGGTGGCAAGGTTCGCCGCGCAAACTCGTATGTCACCCGGAATCCCCTCGCCGGGGTAGACCAAGGAACCTTCGATCGATCCCTTGCCGCGGGAAGCTCCTGAGCTTCCGGAATCACGTGAGTTTGTCCGTCCGGCCGTCCCGGACTTTTTCGCCGTTCCGGAAGATTTGGCGGCGGGTTTCGCGGAGACGGTCGGACTAGGGGAGGGGCGCTCCTTCGGTCCGTCCTGCGACCGTCCGACCGCTACCAGGCCGGCCGCTCCGACGACCGCTACTGCAATGACGACAAGGATGATTCGTTTTTTCATCTGTACTTCTTAATAGTTGCTTTCTTATCCACAGGATATCCTAATCACAACTAGCAGTCAAGCATATATACTGAATCCGGTTCCTTAATAACGAGGTCCACGACTCCACCAGGAGGTGGTACGCATGATCGGAGCATTCTTCCGCTTCATACTCTGGATCGTGATTTGGATGGTGGGCTTGGCCGTGCTGTTCACGCTGTTGGTCAGCGACGCCCATGCCCAGCCAACTACATACCTGCCCTGGGATTACGGCAGGACCTACCGTGTCACGCAAGGTAACGGCGGCGGGTGGTCTCATTACGACCGCTACAACCGGTACGGGTGGGACTTCGCCATTCCGGCCGGGACGCCCGTCCGATCGTCCGCGCCGGGAACGGTGCGGCGGGCCGGGTGGGACGGAGGCTGGGGCATCGCCGTAGTGGTGTGCTATGCCGACGGCACCTGTTCGCGGTACGCACACCTGTCCGCGGAGTACGTTTCCGCGGGACAGCGGGTCGGGCAAGCGGCGCCGCTGGGGAGGGTCGGTTCGACCGGCAACTCCACGGGGGCGCACCTGCACTACCAGCTGGACAACGGTTGGGGCATCAGCCTGCCCTCGCGGTTCACCGAGGCCGGCGTGCCGTATGCCGGCCAAGCGGTGACCAGCCGCAACCGCCCGGCTCCGCCGGTCCCGCAGTACCCGACGTTCTCATCGATCGACGTACATTCGTCGAACGTCCTGAGCGTCCGGGCGGGCGGGGAAGTCACCGCGGTGGTGACGGCTCGCTACGAGGGTCCCTGGCGGATTCCGTGCGGGGACTCCAATCTGGCGGTCCGGGGCGACTCACCGGCCCGCTTCGCGGACTACCGCGCGGGGTGGTGGCCGGGCTCGACCTGGCGCCGCCCGAGCCGGGTGGCGGCGGTTAATTGCACCGGCTATCTGGATCCCGGCGACAAGGCGCGTTGGGACCTCCAGTTCTACGTGCCGCCGGACACGGTGGACGGTACCTACCTGACCGGCATCTACGCGCCGGTTTACGAAGGCAAGGCCTGGTCGCCGTACAAGATCCCGATCTCGCTCCAGGTATCCGGAGCGTATCGGGCGGAAAGGACCGGCCAGACCTATGTGCGCGAGCCGCTCGTCGCGGGCGGTACCGCGGAAGTATCGGTCACGTTCCAGAACACGGGATGGGCCACCTGGTATGCGCACGGACGATATGCGGTCCATCTCCGGACGATCCGGCCCGTGGACCGCCACAGCGCGTTCCTCGACCTCGAGGATCCGCGGACGCTGGGTGACGGCATCGCCGTCGCCTTGCCAAAAGATGTTCCGCCGGGCGATACGGTAACCGTAACGTTGCCGATCAAAGTCGCCGGCACGGTCAAGCCCGGAACGTACCGCGAGTACTTCCGTCTGCTGGCCGAGCACAAAGCGTGGCTGGGAACTGAGGGGCTCTATTGGCCGTTTACGGTCAAATCCCCGACAGTCACATACCAACCGGCCGAGTAGCGGTCGGCCACATATAACGAGCGAGGACCGCGCGGTTGGGGATGATTACGAATTCGATGCCGAGGCATCGTCTGTCAATCATCCTCAGCCGCGCCCCTCGCTCTTTTTTCATTGGTACAATAACCCTTGTGAAAGAAGCGCTCCGGAACATCTGGCGCCGCAAGGCCCGCTCCGCCCTGACCATCTTCGGGGTCGGGATCGGGATCTTCGCGCTGGTCACGATGGGGGCGCTGTCCCAAAGCCTGAACAAGTCGATCCAGGTCGGCATCGACTATTTCAGCAGCCGGATCCTCGTCACCAAGGCCAGCGGCGGCTTCGGCGGCCCGTTCGCGATCGGTCCGCAGTTGCCATCCAGCGTCACGGACCGGATCAAGGTGATCGACGGGGTCGACCGCGCTTACCCGACGCTCTCGTTGACGGCCAAGGAAGACAGCGAGCTCTCGTTCACCTCGTCGCCGGAAACGATCCAAGGCGCGCCGCCGACCGAGGTCGCCAAGGACGAGTTCAAGCTGGAGCTCAGCGAAGGCCGCGAGTTGAAGGCCGGCGATACCGGCAAGACCGTGATCGGCTCGAACATCGTCCAAAAGGAGAAACTCGGCGTTGGCGACACGGTGAAGCTGCGCGGCAAGAAGTTCAAGGTGGTCGGCGTCCTGAGGCGGACGACGGCCGACCCGGATTCGTTCTATCTGGTGACGCTCGACGATGCACTGGAGCTGTCGCGGCGTCTCTCGCGGCTCTCGGCCGGCGGCACCGGAACCGTCGGCGCCGGCACCGAGGAGCTGGTGACGAACATCAATGTCTTTCCCGAGGAGGGCGTGGACTCGACCAAGCTGACCAAAAGGATCGAGTCGACGATCAGCGGCGTGGACGGCACCCCGCCGGAACAACTGAAGAAGACGCTGGAAGACGCCTCGGCGGTGTTCAACCTGATCGTCCTCGGCAGCGCCCTGATCGCGGTGCTGGTCGGCAGCCTTTCCGTGATCAACACGATGATCATGAGCGTGACCGAACGGCGCAAGGAAATCGGTGTGAAACGGGTGGTCGGCGCGCGGGCGCGGCACATCCTCCGCGAGACCGTCGTCGAGACCGGGCTGATCGGACTGATCGGCGGCGTGATCGGGTTCCTCGGCAGCGCGGGGCTGGTCTCGATCGTCAACGCGATTACCAAGCAGAGCGGCCTGGAATTGTTCCTGCTGACGCCGAAGCTGGCCGTCGTGGCGATCGGCTTCGCGGTGGGGCTCGGCGTGTTGGCCGGCATCTACCCGGCCTGGCGGGCGACCCGGATCAAGCCGGTTAACGTGTTGCGGGAGGAATGATGGCGCTCGGGAAGAGATTGCGGCGGACCTTGCGTCGGCGGCCAAAGAAATCGGACGGACGGATGAAGGGCAAGCTCTTCACCAAGCAGGACGTGAAGGACCTGCCGCCGATGGTCGAGGTCACCGGCCTGCATCGGACGTATGAGGGCGCCGAGCCGGTGCGGGTACTTAAAGGCACCAGCCTCAAGGTTGAGCGCGGCGAGATGGTCGCGTTGATGGGACCGTCCGGTTCCGGCAAGACGACGCTGCTCAACGTGATCGGCCTGCTGGATACGCCGGATTCCGGGACGGTGAAGTTCGCCGGGGTCGACGTCACCGAGCTAAAGCGGCGGAAGGTGCCGCTGTTCCGGCAGAACGAGGTAGGCATGATCTTCCAGCAGAAGAACCTGATCCAGTCGCTGACCGCGTTCGAGAACGTCTACCTGCCGTTCCGATACGCCCGTGGGGCGCGGCGCAAGCAGGGCCGCGAGCAGGCGCGCGAGGCGCTGCGGCTGGTCGGGATGCTGGAGCGGGAGAACCATCTGCCGAACCAGTTGTCCGGCGGCGAGCAGCAACGGGTGGCGGTGGCGCGGGCGTTGGTACTGTCACCGGCGGTGGTACTGGCCGACGAGCCGACCGGCGAACTCGACCGGAAGACGTCGGACCAGGTGGTGGACCTGATCCGGGAGCTCAACAAGCAGACCGGCCAGACGTTCATTATCGTGACGCATGACCGTTCGGTGGCGGAGCGCGCCGACCGGATCCTGACGATGGACGACGGCAAGGTGGTGCCGGAAAAGGGTGGGAGCGGGCGGAAGCGTCCGACGGCGAAGCGGCCCGCCACGAAGCCGGGTAATCAGCCGCGCAAGAGGAAGGCCTGATGTTTGGCTATTCGCTCCCGCTCCTCTTCGGCCGGCTATTCGGCGTCGCGCTGTTCGTGCTCGGGCTGATCTTCCTGAAGCGGTTCCGCCGCGACGACGATCCCAAGGCTGTGTTGAAGTCGTGCCTGAAGAGCCCGTGGGTGTGGTTCTTCATGGTGCTGGCCTGGGTCGCGTTCGGGTTCGAGATTGTCTATCTGGCGAACCGCTAGGATCGTTAGGGTCGTTGGGGTTCGGGCCTGTCTCTCTCCGGCGGCTTTTCCTATATCTTTTTCGTTACTTCCGAGAATCTGCAAAACATCTGCAAAACATTGGAGATGTTTGGAAGTAACAAAAAAAGGATATGTTTGGTCCCTGAGGGTAACCTAAGGACATGCATAAACGGCACAGGGCACCAAAACGTTACACGGAGTTGAAGGGCCTCCAGGTCGCGGTACTCGGAGCAGGGGTCGAAGGCACCTCCTCCGCCAAATGGCTGCTGCGGCAGGGGGCGGAGGTGACGATGTGCGACCGTCGGGACCGGAAGACGCTGGCGCCGGTCATCAAGGAGCTGCCCGCCGTCACTTGGCGGCTCGGCCCGAGTCACGCCGAACGGCTTGCGAACTTTGATCTGGTGGTCCGCACCCAGAGCCGTCCGTACCTCAGCCCGCAGATCCAGCGGGCGCTGCGGGCCGGGGTCCAAGTCACCTCGATGACCAAGCTGTTCTTCGAGCGGAACCCCGCGCGGACGATCGGCGTCACCGGCACCAAAGGGAAGGGCACGACCAGTTCGCTGATCGCGAAGATGCTGCGGGCCGGCGGCAAGCGGGTCTGGCTCGGCGGCAACATCGGCCAATCGCCCTTGGACTTCCTGAGCCGCGTGCGGCCGACGGACGTCGTCGTACTCGAACTCTCCAGTTACCAGCTGCAGGATCTGAAGTGTTCGCCGGACGTGGCGGTCGTGACGAACGTCACCGCCGACCACCTCGATTACCACCGGAGCGTCCGGGAGTACCGTAGCGCCAAGCGGCCGCTGACCAAGTACCAGCGGCGGACCGGCGTCGCGATCCTGAACGCCGACGATCCCAGCAGCCGGCCGTTCGCCAAGGACCCGGGGCGGGTCCGTTGGTTTTCGACGCGCCAACCCGCGGACGCCACGCTTCGGGACGGTTGGCTGGTCGTCCGCGGCCGGCGGATCCTCCGGGCCGACGACCTCAAGCTGCCCGGCGAGCACAACCGGCAGAACGTCCTGGCGGCGGCGTTGGCGGCGACGGAGTTCGGCATAGGCCCGCGCCCGATCGCGAAGGCTGCCAAGGACTTCCGCGGCCAGCCGTACCACCTCGAATACCTGGGGACCAAGCAGGGCGTCCGTTACTTCAACGACTCCTACGCCACCAACGAGACCGCCGCGATCCCGGCCGTCGCCAGCATCGATGCCCCGCTGGTGCTGATCGTCGGCGGACAGGGCAAGGGGCTCGCGTCCGACGAGCTGGCCAAGACGATCGCAGGAAAGGACGTCCGCGGTATCGTCGCCATCCCGCCCGAGGGGGCTGCCATCGTCCGGACGGTTCGCGCGGCGTTCCGGAAAGCGAACAAGCCGGTTCCAGAGATCGTCACCGTCGGACGCAAGGAACGGATCGTGCCGGCGGCCCGGGCCCTGGCGCGGCGCGGCGATACGGTGCTTCTTTCGCCGGCCGCGACGAGCTTCGGCTGGTTCGCCAACTACACCGAACGCGGCCGCTACTTCACTGAACAAGTGAAGCGCATCCGGGCGTGATTTATTGCTCAGGAACCTGATAGCCGTGCAACTTGCTTATTCGGAATGCACCGGATATGCTACGGTGTCGGATGGGAAGACTCGCATCCCGCCGCCTTCGATTCACGACCATTCTATGACCAACGAACAACTGACCATCCTCTTCGGTTCCAAGACCCGCGTGAAGCTGCTTCGCCACTTCCTGAAGGACCCGGGCCAGAAGTATTACGTCCGGGAGCTGACGCGGATGCTGGCGGATCACATCAACGCGATCCGGCACGAGCTCGGCAACCTCGAGACCGCCGGACTGGTGAGCAAGAAGAAGAGCCAGGGTAAGCTGTACTACCGGCTCGACCAATCGGCGCCGGGCATCAACGAGATGCGGCTGATCTTCGCGTCCACGCCGCCGCGCGCCGCCGAGACCGAAGAAGTGGCGCAGCGCCAGGCCTTCGGCACGCTGCCGGGCGAACCGACCCCGCCGCCGTCGATCGGCGACGTCAAGCTGGTCGTCCAGAACGGCAAGTTCGTGAACTCCAAGGAATCGCCGGCCGACCTGCTCGTGGTCGGGGAGCCGGACGAGGACCTCTTCTCCGATTA
>JAUYKS010000016.1 GCA_030699935.1 bacterium
TACTGGTCAGCTCGGATACCGACCTGATTCCTGCGGTTAAGTACGCGCAGTACAAGGGTAAGCAGGTCGAGTATGTCGCCGTCGGACACGTGTCATACAATCTCAAGGAGGTGTGCTACGTGACGACGGAACTCACTTCGGCGGACATCGCCGGGATTTGATTTTAGACGGTGTGAGTACCAGTATCTTACTGGCGCCACTCGGAGACGCGTGCTAGTCTGTCATAGACATTCGCATATATGAATATATAAACAAACCGGAGTACTGACCAAATGTACGAAGAACTGTTCACATTCGAGGAGGACGTCCTCAAGGTGCTGGCCAACCGGAAGCGCCTGGAGATCGTCCAACTGCTCAGCCATGGGCCGCTCACGGTCGGCGAGATGGTGGAGATGCTCGGCCTGCGCCAGCCGAACCTGTCCCAGCACCTGATGCTGCTGCGGCGGCAGGGCGTCGTGCAGGCGCGGCGAGACGGCACGACCATGCACTACGAACTCACCGACAAGCGGATTCCGGAGGCGCTGCGCGAGGTGCGGCGGTTCCTCAAGGACCGCCATCCGGAGCTGCCGGAGCCTCCCGGCGGCGGCGCGTATCCGGTCGTGCGCGATCCCGTCTGCAAGATGCGGATCAGCCGGGCCGAGGCCGGTGCCAACTCCCGGCTGCACGGCGAGATCCACTACTTCTGCGCCACCGGTTGCAAGGAGAAGTTCGTCGGCGATCCTGAGAAATACCTCGGGAAGCGGACGGCCGCGGTAAAGCGCCCGGCGGCAGCGAAGCGACTGGTGGCAGGGAGGCGGTCGTGACCGGCTCCGACAACAAGCTGGCTATCGGTATCGTCGTTACCGCCGGCATCGTCACGGTGGTGGCGATCGCCGTGCTGCTGATCGGCAAGGCGCCGGAAAAAGAACAATCGGGAGAGCAGCCGGCTCTCCGCGCAGGAATGGCGGCTCCCAATTTCCGCCTGCCGTCCACGGACGGCTCGAAGGTCAGCCTGGCGTCGTACCGCGGCAAGCAGCGCGTGCTACTCTACGCGCACGAAGGCCTGGCCTGCGCGCCCTGCGTCGACCAACTGGCCACGCTCGAGAAGCTCAAACCCGAACTCGCCAAGCTGGACGTGACGCCATTGAGCATCTCGCCCGATCCGACGGACGCCCAGAAACTTCCCGTCAAAAAGTACAAGCTGAGCTATCCGGTGCTGTCCCACGCCGGGACCTCGCTGACCAAGGACTACGATTTCTATCGCTTCAGCATGGGCCACGGCGACAAGCCGGGGCATACGTTCGTCCTGGTCGATCGGGACGGGACCGTGCAGTGGCGCAAGGACTACTGGCCGGGCATCGGCATGAACGTGCCCGGCGGTACGATGTTCGTCCAAGGCTCCGAGATCCTGTCCGAGGTGAAGCGCGCCGTCGGTCCGGACGGGAGTTAGCATAGGCGTCGAGACATTCGCCAGCGCCTCGATCCTGGTCGCGTTCCTTGGCGGGATGGTGATGTTGTTCGCGCCGTGTTGCATCAGCCTGATGCTGCCGGCCTACCTCGGGACGGTCTTCAAGTCGCGTTCGAAGGTCCTCCTGATGACTTTGATATTCGCGGCCGGCGTGGCGACGGTGATCCTGCCGCTAGTGCTCGGGGCGCGAGCGCTGGCGTCGTTCTTCAGCGCGAACCATATCGCCGTGTTCGCCACGGGCAGCCTGGTGATGATCGGTGCGGGACTGCTGGCGTTGTTCAACGTGTCGCTCAAGTTGCCGTTCGTGTCGCGGCTGAAGGCGCCGCGGGTGACGGACGGTGCCTCGGCCTACGCGCTCGGCGTGTTCTCGGGCATCTCCAGCTCCTGCTGCGCGCCGGTGCTGATCGGGGCGCTGGCGCTCTCGGCGGTCTCGCCGACGGCGGTGCAGGCGCTCGGCGTCGGGCTGGCCTACACCCTGGGAATCGTCTTCCCGCTGTTGGTGCTCTCGCTGCTCTTGGAACGACGCCTGCTGGATGCCGGCCTGCGGCTGCAGGCGCGGAAGGTCCGGATCGGCGGCCTGCGGGTCGCGGCGCCGAACTTCCTGGCGTTCGTGATTTTGGTCGGCGCCGGCATGGTGATGCTCGTCCTCACGCTGACGGGGCGCTTGTCGATGGACGTCGGAGCTGACCAGCTGACCGTCCAGCTGAACGTGCTGGTCGATCGGGTAGCGGAACCGTTCAAGGCCATACCGTTCATCGACGTCATCCTCGGCGTGCTGCTCGTCGGATTCGTAGGGTATCTGCTGTTCCGGACGGTGCGGAGTTCGCAGGGGAGCGGGAAGAGGCAGAAAGGGAAAGGGCGGTCGCATGAGTGCCACTAAGACCGGCACTCCGTACGACGCGGCCGTGATCGGAGCCGGACCGGCCGGTGTCGCCGCTGCGGACCTCCTGAGTAGCCGCGGCATCCGCACGGTGCTAATCGGCGAACGGTTCGGCGGCCCGCCCGGAAAACCGGATTCCCGGCGTGATTGGTTGGCACCGGTCTTGCGGGGAACGGCGTTGGCCAAGGCTGCCAAAGCGCATCTCGCCGGCGTGCCGTCACTGACCGTCCGTCTCGGCAGCCGGGTCTCGGCGATCCGCCGGGAGCAGCGGGGATTCGCCGTGGAGACTGATGGGGGCGGAGACAGCGAAGATAGTGGCGACGCGTACCGGACGCGGGTCGTCCTGATTGCCACAGGGACTTCTCCGAAACGTCTGGACATCCCCGGCGAGCAGCCGCTGTCCGACCGCGGCGTGTCTTATTGCATCGTATGCGACGCGCCGTACTTCGCGGGGAAGCGAGTCGTAGTGATTTGTGATGAGGCGGACGGTGGCGAGGAGACGGTCGAAGGCCTCGCCGAACTACGGAAACACGCACGCACGGTGACGTTGATTACGGACCCCGGCACGGTGCGCGCCATCGAAGGCGATCGGCGGGTGAAAGCGGTCCGCGTGCGCAAAGGCGGGAAAGGCAGGCAAGGCGGCAAGGATGTCGAGCTGAAAACGGATGGCGTCTTCGTCCAGCTCGGACGGTCGCCGAACACCGGCCCGTTCCGCGATCTTCTCAAACTGGACAAGGCAGGGCACGTCCCGGCCGATCCCGGCAGCGGCGCCACGAAGGTGCCGGGCGTATTCGCGGCCGGCGACGTGACCGGCGGGCCGTATCCGTCGGCCCGCGTCGCGTTCGGGGAGGGGACCCGAGCTGCGCTGGCACTGGCCGAGTACCTCAGCCGGGACAGCGAAAGGAAGCGGGGCTAGCATGCGGACGGTCACATTCGTCACCAAGGAGGACTGCGACCACTGCGACGAGGTGCGGGAAGCGCTCGCCGAGGCGGTCGCCAAGCATCCCGGCACGGTCATCAAGGACGTCGACGCGGCCACGCCGGCCGGACGGGCGCTAGTCATCGAACACGGGATCATGGCCAGTCCGGGCGTGCTCGTCGACGGCACGCTGGTGGGCATGGGTCACGTCAGCGCCGACGACCTGGCTAAGGCATTGCAATCGTGACCGCAGACCACGGAAACTGTACGCATGGGAATCACAGCATGACCTACCGTTGTCCGATGCACCCGAACGAGACGTCCGACGGACCGGGACAGTGCGCTCAGTGCGGCATGGACCTCGAGCCGGCCGCGATCGAGCCGGGCGAACACGCCCATCACGCGGCTGCGGAGCGCGACACGCTTATTCGGCGTCGCTTTTGGCGATTCCTGCTGGCCGCGATTCTGACACTGCCGGCGCTGGCCGTCTCGGTGACCCCGCTGACGCTGCCGTACGAAGGCGCTGTGATGCTCGTCACCGTCGCGGCGGTCGTCTTCTGGTTCGGACGCGAGTTCTTTATCGCCGGGATTCCGCCGTTCATACGCCACGGCAAGCCGAACATGGACACCCTGATCGCCGTCGGCACCGCCGCCGCCTGGGGGCTCTCGGCGTATTACACGGTCGTAGCGTGGCTTGGCGGTGGCTTGACCGCGGAGCCTGCCGGCGAGGTCTTCTTCGAGACGGCCGGCGTGATCGTCACGCTGATCCTGCTCGGCCGCTACCTCGAGGCACGGTCCAAACGACGGGCGGGGGACGCCATCGCCAAGCTGCTCGAGCTCGGATCCAAGCGGGCCCGCGTGGTCCGCGGCGGGAAGGAGACGGACGTCGACGTCGCTGACGTCCGGGTCGGCGACCTGCTGCGCGTACGCCCGGGCGAGAAGATCCCGGTCGACGGCACGGTCGTGGAGGGCCGCTCGGCGGTAGACGAGTCGCTGGTGACCGGCGAAAGCGTACCGGTGGAGAAGGGCGAAGGCGACACCGTGATCGGCGCCAGCCTGAACGCCGACGGCACGCTCTTGATCCGCGCCGAGAAGGTCGGCTCGGACACGGTACTCGCCCAGATCGTCCGGATGGTCCGCGAGGCACAGTCCAGCCAGGCCCCGATCGAACGGCTGGTCGACCGCGTCTCCGGCTGGTTCGTGTGGACCGTCGTGGCGCTGGCGGCCGCCACCTTCGCGATTTGGTTCCTCGTGCTCGGGGCGCCGTTCGAGGCGTCGTTCATCAACCTGGTCGCCGTGCTGATCATCGCCTGCCCGTGCGCGCTCGGCCTGGCCACGCCGATGTCCGTGCTGGTGGGGACGGGCCGTGGCGCCGAGCTCGGTATCATCATCCGGCGGGCCGACGTGTTGGAGCGGACGCGCCAGATCACGACCATCGCGTTCGACAAGACCGGCACGATTACGAGCGGGCATCCTAAGGTCATCGTGTTCGAGCTGCTGAGCGGATCGGAGGACGCGGCGCTGCGGCTGGCGGCGGGTCTCGAGGAACACTCCGAGCATCCGTTGGCCCGGGCGGTCCGCGGCTTCGCCAAGCGCCGCCAGGCCAAGCCGGCGCGGGTCGAGCGCTGGAAGGCCGCGGCCGGCCGGGGCGTGGAAGGCACCGTCCGGCACGCCCGTTACTTCGTCGGCAGCCCAGCCCTGGCCGGCACGTTCGAGGCGTTCGATAAACATACCGTCGACCGGGTCCGGCATCTGGAAGAGAAAGGCGTGACGGTGCTCGTCCTCGGCAAGCGCGGTCGTGCAATCGCGTTGTTCGGCCTGCGCGACGAGCCGAAACCGGAGGCGAAGCGCACGATCGCGAGTCTTGGCAAGGCTGGCATCACGCCCGTCCTGATCACCGGCGACAACCGCAGCGTGGCGGAAGCGGTGGCCGCGGAGGTCGGCATCAAGAAGGTCTTGGCCGAGGTGTCGCCGCAGCGCAAGGCGGAGGTCGTAGGGGAGCTCAAGCAGGGGACGGACGGCCTGGTGGCGATGGTCGGCGACGGGATCAACGACGCGCCAGCGCTGGCCGAGGCGGACGTGGGCATCGCGATCGGCACCGGCACCGACGTGGCGATCGAGACCGGCGACCTGGTCCTGGTGCGCGGCGACCTGGCCAAGGCGGAGACGGCGATCGGGTTGTCGCGGGCGACGCTCCGGAACATCAAACAGAACCTCGGCTGGGCCTTCGGCTACAACACGCTGCTGATTCCGGTGGCGATGGCCGGGCTGATCAACCCCGCGCTGGCCGCCGGCGCGATGGCTTTCTCTTCGCTGAGCGTGGTATTGAACGCGCTGCGCCTGAAGCGGTCCGCAGCAGGCTGATCAGGACCAATCCGACCAAGATCAGCGCCGCCCCGACGGCCATCGAGAACCGCGTCACCGACTCGGCGAAGAACGCCATGTTCAGTGCTCCCGAAAGCGCCGTCTGTGTCACCCAGATGTTCCGGGCATTGTTCTCGGCCGGCCGACCGGTCTTCGGGTCGGTCGCGGCGGTGGATTCGTCGTTGGTGGGCCGTCCCGACTTGTCGACGAACCGCGGCATCTTCGCGTATACCTTGCCGCCGGTCGCCTCGAGGGCGTGTACTCTCATGTACCGCGCGAAGCAGCGCGCCTCGCTGCCGGTGTCGATCGGCTCGTCCGCCACCGTGCAGTCGACGCTCGCATCCGGATGGGCCGCGGGCTTCATGTCGGGCGTGCCGACAATCTTCTCCTGCGCCAGCGAATCGCGGACCTCGCGCTGTCCGAGATACCCGGCGCCGACCATCCCGGCTCCGATCAGGACGATCGCCACGGAGACAACCAAACTCGCAGGTTTCAGACTGCCGGTTCTCATAAGTCGCATGCTTCTACGATAGCAGGTCTTATTCGGCCGCTTCCGCGGCGTCCGCTTCCGCCTTGGTGGCGTGGACGGTGCCCTCGGCGTGGTGCGGCGGGGAGTAGGTAGTGACGACCTTCAGGCCGGAGGCGCCGGCCACGAAGTTGTGCTTGGTCCCGGCCGGAACGAGCACCAGGTCGCCCGGCTCGAACGGCTTTTCCTTGCCGTCGAGGACGGCGGTGCCGCCGCCCTCCGCCAGCAACAGGATCTGGTCGTTGTCCGGGTGGACCTCCTCGCCGATCTCGCCGTTTGGCGGGATCGACATCAACACGACCTGCACGTTATCGCCGGTCGCCAGTACCGTCCGGAAATTATCGTTCTGTTTCGCTTGATCGAGTATGTTGCCTAAATGCATGGAACCTCCTTTTGACGCCTCGGTGGCTTCTTCGTTATGGCGCGGACATTGTATCGGACTGGGACGGCTTGGCAATGGCAACTTACGGCAGCGTCGGTACGGTCGTACCCCGGTTCAACTTCTTGGCGGAACCGGCCGGACCGGGCGCAGCGTGAACCCGCTTGGTGATGTCATAAAAGACGTACGGCCGACCGAGATTGTTGGTGTGGATGGTGTCGGGCTGCAGCGTCAGGTGCGCACCGAGGTATTGGTTGAGAATCACCCGGAAATAGTTGACGGGGGTGATGGTCGGGTAGAGGGAATCGTACCGCTGCCCGGGGAAATAGAAAGCGCCCAGGATGTTGGTCTTCTGCCGGAGTTGCGCGTCCTTTGCCTTCGGATCAAAGCGCCTGGGATATTCGCCTTCGTCGGCGGTCAGCACGATCACCGGCGGATTGTCCGGGTGAGCCGCCAGCAGATGGTCCACCAGTCTGCCGATCTCCTGGTTGGAGTAGGTGAGCTGCCGCAAGTACTTATCGAACTGCGATAATCCGTCAGGAGAAGGGCTGCCGTCCTTGTCGAAGACGTACGGAGGATGCGGCATCAGGATATGCGCTAGGACGAACTTCGGCTGGCGATCTTCGCGGTCGGCGATGCCTTCGATCGTCGCGACTTGCTCGTGGAAAATCGGCCCCTGGCGCTTCTCGACCCGGAACGGTTCGGGCGATAACTTTTCGTAGACATCGACGAACACGGTGTTCAACAGGTAGACGCCGGCCATGTTGCCGACGTGAAGCTTGCGGCCGAAGGCATTGAACTCCCAGGCATAGCGGGGATTCTCATCCGCCACGGCCGAGGTTTCGGTCGCACCCCACCACGACCCGATGCGGGTCACGCGGTATCCGGCGCGTTTCAGGACGACCTCCGCCGCCGGCCGTTTCAGCTGCTTGTAGTACTCGATGCCGGAACTGACGCGGTTGACGGCGCCCGACGTCTTGAGCAACCCTCCGTTCCAGGAGGAAGCCAACGAGGACGAGGTGAACGGGTAGTTGCTGAAACTCGCGCTCTCGACGTAAAAACCCTTTCGTTTGAGGGAAGCGAGGAACGGGCCGTTATCGTAGCCGAAAGACTCACTGAGACCGGTCCGGCCCGTGTAGCGGTCGAACACCAGGTAGTAAATATCCGGATGGCGGACCTTGCTCTTCGCGGCGACCCGGGTCGAACGGAAGTCCGCGTTATCGATCGCCACGTGGGCCCCGGTGTTGCGCTGCACCGCCAAGCCGAACATCACGAAGCTGTATGCGAAGAGGAGTATCCCGACCACGGCCAGGTAACTCGTAACGGTGCGAGCGCGGCCCGGCGAGAGGCGGCGGATGATCAGCCAGGATCCGACCAGCAATACCGCGACCACGGGGTAAATGATCAAAGAGGGCCGTACCGCGGCGGGAAGGAGCTTGACCAGTTCCAACACCATCGTCCGGAAGTAGAGGATCGGAAAGGAAACCAGGACCGTAAGGATGGTGGCCTTGGCCCAGTCCTTCAAGATCCAGAACGCGATCCTCTGGACGGCCAAGCCCAGGAGCACCAGCACGACGAACAGCCCGGCCGCCTGGTCGAGCGGCAGTCCCTCGACCACGTTGTCCTTGGCGAACGATAGGAAGGGGACCGTATAAAACGGAACGACCGCGAGCACGCTGACCAGGGTGGGGAGGGCGGGGCGTACGAGGTGTTTCATGATCGGGCTTAGCGTGACTTCCGGCCGCTGGTGAGCGGCGGGTTTGCGGCCGGTTTGCCGGATCCCGGCGGTTCGGGCTGACGGTGAACGCGGTCGGTAATATCGACGAAGTCCAGGAAGTTATACCGTCCGCCGAGCGTATGGGTCCGGTCGGACTGCCGCGCCAGGTCGGTGCCGAAGAATTCGTTGAGGACGATCCGGAACGTGTTGACCGGCGTGATCGTGTCATACAACGCGCCGTACTTCCGGTTCGGGAAGTAGTAGGCGTTGAGGACGTTCGTCTTTTCGCGCACCTCGACGTCCGATGCCTTCCGGTCGATCGTAAAGTGGATCGGGTACTCGCCCTCGTCGGCCTGCAGG
Organism: bacterium; assembly: GCA_030699935.1. Taxonomy (GTDB): domain Bacteria; phylum Patescibacteriota; class SICC01; order SICC01; family SICC01; genus JALYJZ01. The sequence continues at coordinate 8,593 of JAUYKS010000016.1, forward strand.
ATGATGATCGGCGGGTTCGCGCTGTCGCGGCGGATCGCGTCGACCATCTCCAGGATCCGCGTGTTGGTGTATTCCAGTTGACGGAGGTAACGCTGGTGCCCGTTCAATCCCTTCGGGAACGTCCGGCTGCCGTCGGAATTGTAGATGTAGGGCGGGTGGGGCATCAGGAAGTGAGTGAAGACGAACTTCGGCTTGGCGCCGCGCTCCGCAGCCAGCTGCTTCGTGTCCGTGACCTGAGTCTGGAAGGCCGGCCCGTGGTTGTCGTAGAGCGTGCTCCGCGAGGTCGGGATCTTCTCGAACAGGTCCCGGAACGCCGTCTTGTTCATGAAGACGCCGGTCAGGTCACCGAGGTAGGCTTTCTGGCCGAACAGCTCCAGTTCCCAGGCGGTCTTGGGATTGCGGTCGGCGATCTGGGAGCGCATGGTCGGGCCCCACCACGAGCCGATCTGGACGAACTCGTATCCGCGCTCCTGCAGGTAGGCGGGGACGGCCGGCTGCTTGAGCAGCTTGTAGAGCGGCTTCGCCGCCCGGGCCCGTTCGACCGGACCCTTGGCCTCCAAGAGTCCCGCGTTCAACGAACTGGACAGGGAAGAAGCGGTCACCGGATAGTTCGAGAAGCTGGCCTTCGGGACGTAGAAGCCGCGCTGCCGGAGCTGGTCCAGGAACGCCGAGTTGTCGAACCGGTAACTTTCGGTCAGCCCGACCGAGCCCGTGTAGCGGTCGAAGATCAGGTAGTAGATGTCCGGCGCCTCCTTGAGAGAGGTGCCTTTGAGCGGCGTCCGCGGCGCCGAGACGAGGTCCTCGTTGACGGCCCGGACGCTGGTGCCGCTGTTCTTGACGGCCAGCTGCACCATGCCGACCGTCTGCCAAGCGAAGAAGATCACCGCGACGACGGCGAGGTAGTTCAGGACGGTGCCGACGGTCCGGTCCTTGAGTTTGCGCAGGCCCCAGCCGACCAGGACGGCCAGGATCAGCACGGTCACGTATACGACCGCTCGCGGGTGGAATGTGGTGACGTCCCGGGCGACCCAGTCGAAGATCTCGCGGAAGTGGAAGAAGGGAAACGTCAGCAACACGCCGAGGATCGCGCCCCGGCGCCAGTCGCGCGTCAGTAGCCGGCCGATGCACCACACGACGAGGGCCGTGACCACGGCGAAGATCAGCAGGCCGGCGACGCCGGTCAGCTGAAGGTCGGTAAGGTTCGTCTTGAAGTACGTGTAGACCGGCATGATCGCGAATGCCGCGACCATGCAAAAGGGCAGATAAGTCGCCAACCGCTTCGCCATTACTTCTTCCGCATTAGGTAGAGCGTCCGCTTGGTGCCCTTGATCGGCGTCTTGCGAACGATCCGGAACCGCGTCTTGAACGCTTTCTCGAAGCCGTCCTGCGTGTAATCGTCGAAGATGTCCTCACGGGTGGCCAGGAGGATGTTCACCTGGGAGTCGCCCTTGGGAACCCATTCGATGATCAGGTTCTTGGTCATCCGTGAGACGTAATCCGCCACGGACGCCAGCGGGACGTTGTTGCCGATCGCGATGTGGTGGATCAGGGCGAGGAAGTAGACCAAGTCGACCGGGCCGCGCTTGCGGAAGCGGTCGCGCTCGCGGTTCGCCCAGCCGATCGCCGGGCTGGGGTTGGTCAGGTCGAGGATAATCGGCAGCAGGTTCTGCTCACCGAGTTTCTTGACGTTGCGGTAGTTCTTCTCGACGGCCGCCGGGTCGACGTCGGCGCTGACGGTGAAGATGCCGAGGTCGGAGGCGACGCGGCTGAACTCGCCGTTATTGCCGCCGATGTCCCAGACGCCCCGCGGCTTAACCTTCCGCGTCATGTTCCGGACGAGCTTGCCTTTCTCGCGGAACGCCTTGTCGGTGTAGTTTGTGAAGGTGTAGTAGTCGCCCCATTCGGTCCCGGCCGGTTTCCAGTCGAGCTTCTTGGTCAGGCTCTCGAGGCTCGATACCAAGGCCTTCAGGTTGATCTTGCGCGGCTTGGCTTTCTTGGCGCGTGACTCGTGCTTCTGTTGGGCGCGGGCGTGCAGGACGAGGTGGAGATAGACGCCGGGCCGTGCCTTGGTGCGCCGCGACAGCAGGCCCTTGGCCAGGTCCAGCGGGATGCCGTCGATGTGGATCCGCATCAGCTGTCCGAGCCGGACGTCGACGGTGCTCATCAGGACGAGGGGGGCGAGGAAGTGCTGACAGAACTGCCGGTAGGCGATCCACGGCGCTCCCTTTTCGTAGCGCTCGAACGATAGGGTGTCGATCAGGACGGGCTTGCCGTCGTGGAACTGGATGTTGTAGGCGCTGGCATCCTTGAGGGTCAGGCCATGTTCGAGCGCCCGGCGCTGGATCTCCAGCGTCGCCAGGGCGGCGTCCTTGTATTGTGAGAAGCTCCACTCGTACGGATACGATATGAACGGGACCTCTTCCGGACGGATCGTCTTGTACGAGCCGCGGACCTTGTCCTTGCCGGCGACCTCGCGGTGGGGGATTAGGAGTCCCGCGCCGACCAGTTCGTCGTAAAGTCCCGACTCCATCAACCGGTCGTATTCCTTGCGGTACGGCTGTTCGACCGAACGCAGCAACACGCCGTTCTTCCGGTAGATGTAGCCCGAGCGGTCACGGAAAGAGGCAGGGTGACGCTCGATCATCGGGTTACTTCTTCCGCTTGTCGTCGTCGCCGCCACCGCCGAAGAGCTTCTTGACGAAGGTCTTCACGCGCAGCCAGTTCGTCTTGAGGAAGAACCCGACCGCGACGACACCGCCGATGACCGCTTGGACGATCACGCTGCCGGTGCCCGGGTCGATGTACGCATGGGCGTTGGCCGGAATCACCACCGCGGCGACCGCGGCGAACAGCGCGAGGTCCTTGCTGAATTGCTTGGTGTTTTTCATACCAATAGAACTAGATTACCAGAAAAAATACTTGCAAGGCGAATTCGGTCTACACACCGAACCGCCGTGTTACGGACAACGTGGCTCTTGGCAGTGGTCGTAGTAGGGGTGCCGGCTTCGCTCAAGCGATGGTGGGGATTTTGAGCGAAGCCGGCGGGTGGAGGGGTGCGGCGTACTTAGCGCACTGGAGTGAAGCGTGCCGGATGATGCTAGCGAGGGTACTGGCGCAGGTGCGTATGTCGCCGGTCGTATGTGCCGTTGTCATCCAGCAAGTCAACGATCCGTTGCGCTCGCGAGCAAAACTTGTCCAGTGCCAGTATTGCCAGTGCTCTGAATGTACTCATGCGGACCTCCTTGTCGGGTGGGTCCTCTCCTCCTGGTTGGTCAGGTACTACAGCCATCATACTCTCGTAACGCGTCTGGTAGGGTGGGGATATGAAGCTAACGGAACGGCCGGAAGACCTGGCGAAAGGCGATTGGGGCAAGCTCCTGGTGCTGGCCGGTTCGGCGCGGTTCGCGGGAGCGGCGGTCCACGTCGTTTCCGGAGCGCTCCGGACGGGGGTCGACCTGGTGGTGGCGGCGGCGCCGGCCCGGGCCGCGGATGCGATCCTGGTGAACCGGCCCGATGCCGTGACGATCCGGCTCGAGGGCGGCGAGTTCGACAAGCCGCACCTCGGTGAGGTCGCGCCGTTCCGCGAGTATCCGGTGGCGATCGGCTCGGGCCTGACCACCGAAGGCGGCTCGCGGCGGTTCCTCGAGGGAGTCCTCAAGGAGTTCAGCGGTCCCTTCGTGATCGACGCGGACGCGCTGCGGCTGCTGGCCGAGGAGCGGAAACCGGACAAGTTACTGGAGGGGAAGGACGTCGTCCTCACTCCGAACCGCGAGGAGTACGGGTTGTTGGAGGGTGATCCGGACGCCGGGAAGACAGGCGCCAATGTCAAAAAAACGATCCGCGCGAGGGCGTCAGGCTACGGCGCGACGATTCTCGCCAAGGGACCGATCGACTACGTCAGCGACGGCAAGACGCTGGTCGAGATCGAGGGCGGCTCGCCGTTCCTGGCCAAGGCCGGCAGCGGGGATGTCCTGACCGGCGTGGTCGGCGCGCTGTTGGCGCGCGGGCTGGAACCGCTCGAGGCCGCCAAGATCGGTGCGACGGCGTTGAAGGATGCGTCCGAGCGGGCCGGGGAAGACAAGGGTCCGTCGTTGCTGGCGGCCGACCTGCCGGAATACATCGACTTGCGGCAGTTGCCGTAGGTGCTGTCGCGGCTGGCGTATACTGAGACACGATGAGCCTCAGCAAAACCAAAGGGGTGGTGCTTCGCACCATCAACGTCGGGGAAGCCGATCGGATCCTGGAGATCTTCACCGACGACCGCGGGAAGCTCCGGGCCGTGGCGCGTGGCGTCCGGAAGATCCGTTCCAAGCTGGCCGGACATCTCGAACCGTTCACGTACGTCGACCTGTTGCTCGCGAAAGGAAAGGGGGACCTGCCGGTGATCGCCGGGGCCAAGGCGCTGAGCCACTACCAAGGCATCCGGACCGACTTGGACCGCGTCGCCGTGGCGAGCTACCTTTCCGAGCTGGTCGGCAAGCTGAACGCCGACGAGGACGTCTCGCGGCAGGTGCTCTCGCTGGTGCGAGCGGCATTCTCGGCGCTGGAGGGAGGGTACGAACCGCGCCTTGTCGCCGACTATTACCAATGGCAGGCGATCACGCTGGCCGGGCTGCGACCGGATCTTTACGCTTGCGTCGAGTGCGGCCGGAAGCTGTTCCCGAACGAACTGGCGTTCTCGCCGGGGCTGGGTGGCGTTCTCTGCAAGGAGTGCGTTGCGGTCGACGCCGAAGCGATCGCAGTCAGTCCCGAGGCGATCAAACTGCTGCGGGCGTTCACCGAGCGGCCGTTCGCCGAGGCGTCGGGAATCCTCGTTCGCGCCCCGGTCCGCAAGGAAGTCAGCAATCTGCTCGAGCGGCTGGTGCATCACCACCTGGAGCGCGAGCCGAAGAGCCGGCGCTTCCTGGACTTGGTGGGGAAGTGAATTCGGGCGGGGCCGAACCCGCCGAAGTCCGCTAGACTGGATACCGTATGGCAGCCAAGAAAAAGACCACAAGTTCAAAATCAGGAACCACCCATTTTAGTATCGCGAGAGTGCTTATCGCAGTCGTGATTATCGTTACTTTCTTCCTGGTGGGGTACTTTGTGTACGTGCGGTACATATGGAAAGACCCGTGTAGCTGTGACGGTCCCGAATGTCCGTACGTGGGAATTTCCATCGAATGTGGAAAATATATCCGTAACCATAGAGATTTCTGATGGGTAAGATCGTGAACCTCGCCAAGCGAGGCCGATCAAGCTTCCTGGCGCACCTGGGGGCGATGTGATGAGTGTCAGTCCGAAAGACATTCCATCTCCCCGCAGGCCATTCCAGATGGCGGCACTGGCTTTTGGGATAACCGTAATAGTTATCGCGTGGCTTATGTATAAGTCTCACACTTGCAGTGGTAGCCAAGTTTGTGCCTTGGGACCAGCTTTAGCAAGCATTCTCTATGAGGTATTGGGGGGCTTGGTAACTCTGATTTTCCTCCTTCTGGGGCTCAATCGGTTGAGAAGAAAAATCTCGATGCAAGCTCAAGATGAATTCTCAGCAAAGCGAGTTCTACTGGTAACCTTGGAAATAGTCATCCTGATCCCTATTCTTTTCTTTGGTTTCGTATTGCTGAGTTGGCTGTAATGAAAAAACAAATCACCATGGAGAAGATCGCGAACCTCGCCAAGCGGCGCGGGTTCCTGTTCGGCGGCTCCGACATCTACGGCGGGCTGCAGGGGACGTACGACTACGGACATTACGGCGCGCTGCTCAAGCAGCGAGTGAAGGACGCCTGGCTGCGCTCGAACGTGCAGGAGATGGACAACGTGGTGGCACTCGACGCCAGCATCCTGATGCACCCGAAAGTCTGGGAGGCCTCGGGGCACACCGCGAACTTCTCCGACGCGTTAGTCGACGACAAGATCTCGAAGAAGCGCTACCGCGCCGACCATCTGATCGAGGAGCAGCTCGGCATGAAGGTCGAGGGGCTGAGCAACGAGGACCTCACCAAGATCTTCCAAGAGAACGAGATCAAGACGCCGGAAGGGCAGAAGGCGGATTGGACCGAAGTGCGCAGCTTCAACCTGATGTTCAAGACGCACGCCGGTCCGGTCGACACATCCGGCCCGGACGCCGGTCCCGACGCCGACGCTGCGGCGATCTACCTCCGCCCCGAAACGGCGCAAGGGATCTTTGTCGACTACAAGGAAGTCCAGGCGACCACTCGCAAGAAATTGCCGTTCGGCATCGCCCAGATCGGCAAGGCGTTCCGTAACGAGATCACGCCTGGCAAATTCATCTTCCGGATGCGTGAGTTCGAGCAGATGGAGATCGAGTTTTTCTGCAAGCCGGCCGAGTCCAAGAAATGGCACGAGTGGTGGCAGAAGGAGCGGATGCGCTGGTATACGGACGTGCTCGGGATCGACAAGAAGAAGCTCAAGCTCCGGCCGCACACCAAGGACGAACTCTCGCACTATTCGGCGGGGACGAGCGATATCGACTACGAGTTCCCGTTCGGATTCAGCGAACTCGAGGGAATCGCCAACCGCACCGACTACGACCTGGCGCAGCACCAGAAAGTTTCCGGCAAGGACCTCACATACTTCGACCAGTCCGACGGACCCAAGGGGAAGTCCTACCTGCCGCACGTGATCGAGCCGTCTTGCGGCGTGGACCGGATCGTCTTCGCGCTGCTCTGCGACGCATACGTCGAGGAGCCGGACGAGAAGGGGGACGTCCGGACGGTGCTCAAGCTCAAGCCGTCGATCGCGCCGATCAGCGCCGCGGTCCTGCCGCTGATGAACAAGCCGGAGCTGGCCAAGCTGTCCGAAAAGGTCCGCGACGATCTCGCCAAGGACCTGATGATCGACTACGACGTCACCGGTTCGATCGGCAAGCGCTACCGCCGCCAGGACGAGATCGGCACGCCGTTCTGCTGCACGGTCGATTTCGATTCACTGGAGGATAAGGCCGTCACCGTCCGGGAGCGCGACTCGCAGAAGCAAGAGCGCGTGAAGATCGCGGACTTGGCGGATTATCTCAGCGAGCGGCTTACATAAGACTCGCTTAATAGATCACTCGTGCTGCGCCTGAAGAATCGCCCGAAAGGGCGTTTTTCGTATTCCCCGAAAACGCTAGACAGTGGGGCAACGGTGGTGTATGATGCCTGCGAAGTGGAGATTAGTGGGGAAAAGTGGTGGATAACAGTGGATAACTTATGACCGACCGACAGGCACAATCAGGCACGAAAAAGAGCGCTCAGCAGGGCGCTGTTCAGGCAGCCGACGGGGTTGGCCCGGCCGGCGTCTGGTCGACCACGCACACGCTGTTCCTCGGCGAATACAAGCACAAGATGGACGCCAAGGGGCGCCTGGCACTGCCAGCCAAATTCCGCGCCAAGCTCCAGAAGGAAGGTGCCGTAGTCACGAAGGGGAACGAGAACTGTCTGTATCTGTTCACCACGGAGGCCTGGAAGCCGCTGGCCGAGAAGCTGGCGAGCCTTCCGTCGATTTCCAGCAAGATCGCCCGGGCGGCCCAACGGACGTTGTTGGCTGGCGCGACCGTCGTAACCCCTGACCGGCAGGGAAGGATCCTCCTTCCGCCGCACCTCAGGGAGTACGCCGGTCTCACCACCGAAAAGGGTGAGGCTGCCGACGCCGGCCCGGCCGATGTGGTCGTGGCGGGCCTTTATAACCGGGTCGAGATTTGGCCCGCGGCCCGTTGGCAGGCCGAGCGCGCCGAGAGCAATCTCGACGAACTCGGACCCGAGCTGGCGAAGTTCGGCATTTAATAACTTAGGCTTTAAACCCTCGTTCGTCGGGGGATGGGCAAAAAACAAAACGCTTTTATTCCTCGGTTCGTCGGGGATGCAAACAAAAAGCAAAATTTCTTTCGGGCGCTCCGAAGGGGCGCCCGAAGGGAAACCTTACAAAAAGCCTCGACTTTAACAACCAAAAGGACGCACAGTCATCCGGGAAACGGTACGCTATAAAAACAAAACTTATGCACCGTTTTGGGAACATCGCTTCCCGGATGCCTGAGGCATCCGAGTCATCCGCCGAAAAGCACCAGCCGGTGCTGCTCGACGCGGTACTCGCGCACCTTACGGAACACGATTCGACGCTCGATTCCGACCTGACCATCGTCGACGGGACGGTAGGGCTCGGCGGCCACGCCGCCGCGATCCTGACCCGCTTTCCCAAGGCACGGCTGATCGGAATTGACCGCGATCCACGGAGCCTAGAACTGGCGGGCCAGCGGCTTGATCGCATCGGCGGCAGTCGCGGCCGGGTCACGCTCAAGCAGGGAAGCTACGCCGACCTGCCGGAGCTGGTACCGGACATCCGCCGCCGCCCGCCGCGGGCGATCCTGCTCGACCTGGGGTATTCCTCCTGGCAGCTCGATGCCCGGGGATTCTCCTTCCAGACGGACGCACCGCTCGACCTGCGGTTCGACCCAAGCCAGGGGATGACCGCCGCGGAGTTGATCCGCCGGACGCCGGAACGGGAACTGGCCGACCTGATTTACCGCTACGGCGAGGAACGCGCCTCGCGGCGCATCGCCAAGGCGCTCAAGGAAGCCCCGCCGGAAACCACCGCGCAACTGGCCGAGACGGTGGCGCAAGTGAAGCCGCGCCGCGGGAAAATCCATCCCGTCACCCAGACCTTCCAGGCACTGCGGATCGCGGTCAACGACGAGCTCGGCGAACTCGAACGCGGGTTGCCCGCCCTAGAGGGGGCGCTGGCAACTCACGGCAGACTCCTCGTCATCAGCTTCCACTCGCTGGAAGACCGGATCGTGAAACGTTTCATCAAGGCCTCGGACGGTCTCAAGGCGGTGAACAAGAAGGTCATCGTCGCGACCCGGGAAGAGGTCGTAGGGAATCCGCGGGCCCGGAGCGCCAAGCTCCGCGTGGCGGAGAAAGCCGCAGCTGACAGCCGATAGGCGATAGACATCTCGATGCTCTGTCTCCTGCCGGCTGGCGACGCCGGCAAGGGAGTATAAAGGAATGCCGCTGGGAGGCGGCAGAAACAGGAGGAGGGAGCATGAGCTTATTAACCGTAACGGCAAACGACACCCGCTTGGGTGCCAGAGGAAGGACGATCAGCCGCGCCGGCGTGCGCGTCGGGCCGGTCACCGTCCGGTTCGTATTCGTGGTCGCGCTGGCCTTGTTGGCGCTGTTCTATCTGGTGCAGTCCAACCGGGTCTCGACCCAGAACCTGCAACTGAAGGCACTCGAGGCGCAGAAGGCCGACATCATCGAGCAGAACGAACGGCTGTCGACCGAGGCCGCCCGCCTGCAGTCGCTGCAGCAGATCAAGAAATCCAGCAACGGCAAGCTGACGCCCGGCCGCACCGCCGCCAACGCCTACGCTTCGTAGGCCGCGGGGCTCCGGACGGCTACAATAAGGGAGAAACAAAACCCGCGTAGCCGTGGCCGACAAAGTGACCGAGCAAACCACCCAAAACCTCCAACGACGCCGGCTGATGTTCATCAGCCTGGTGTTCGTCTTGCTGATGTCGTTCCTGGCGCTCCGCCTGGCTCAGAAGCAGCTGCTCGAGCACGCCACCTACCAGACGCTGGCTCGCGACCAGCAGTACCAACAGAAGGAGCTGATCGGACGCCGCGGCCAGATCCTGGTGAAGGACGGCGGCACGGCGACCTATCCGCTGGCCACCAACCAGACCGAATTCGCGGTCAACGTGGTGCCGAGCCAGATCACCGACAAGAAGAGGACGGCCGAGGAGCTCGGGAAGATCCTGGAGATCGAACCTGACTTGGTCCTGAGGGACATCAACAACGACAAGCTGTACGTCCCGCCGGTCGGTACGATCGATTACGACCGGTCCAAGCGGCTCGAGGAGTTGGCGTTGCCCGGCGTCTATCTGACGCCTGATCCGGCCCGCTTTTACCCGGAGGACCGGTTGGCGGCCCAAGTACTCGGGTTCGTGAACGCGGACGGCAAAGGGCAGTACGGCGTCGAGTCGTATTTCGACGACATCCTGCACGGATCGGTCGGCTCGGTCGGGCAGGCCAAGAACGCGACCGGCCAGGAGCTGGCGCTCGGAGTGGCCAGCTACACGCCGCCCAAGGACGGCGATGACGTCGTCCTGACGATCGATCGCAACGTCCAGTTCAAGGTCGAGGAAGCGTTAGATTCGATGGTCGATCGGTTCAGCGCCGACGGCGGTAGTATCACGGTGATGAACCCGAAGACCGGCGCGATCGTGGCGATGGCCTCGCGGCCGACCTTCGACCCCAACCGGTTCGGCGCCTTCGACGTGGCCTCCTTCACGAATCAGGCGATTTCCGGGACGTACGAGCCCGGCTCGACCTTCAAGACGGTCGTGATGGCCTCGGCGCTCGACAAAGGCGCCGTGACGCCGGACACGCGGTACCGCGGCACGGCGTCGATCAAGGTGGCCGACCGTGAGATCTTCAACGCCGAACGCCGTCCCTATGGCGACGGCACGATGACACAGGTGATCGAACGTTCCGACAACGTCGGCATGGTGCAGGCGATCCAACGGCTCGGCGGGCAGCCGTTCTACGATTACGTCAAACGGTTCGGGTTCGGGACACCGTCGGGGCTCGAGCTGGACGGCGAGGTCACGCCCAGCCTGCCGGCGCTGTCCGAGCTGACCGAGGTCCGCTTGGCGACGATGTCGTTCGGACAGGGCATCTCGGTCACGCCGATCCAACTGCTGACCGCGGTCGGCAGCTTCGCCAACCAGGGCAAGCTGGTGCAGCCGTACATCGTCGACCGTATCCAGCACCGGAACGGCTCGGTGGAAGTGACCAAGCCCAAGGTGGTCCGGCGGGCGATCAGTCCGCGCGCCGCGTCGCAGGTCACCGGGATGATGGTCCGGGTGGTCGAGGTCGGAGCCGGACACGCGGCCGGCGTGCCGGGCTACCGAGTGGCGGGGAAGACGGGCACGGCCCAGATCGCCGCGGGCGGGGCCTACGAGCAGAATGCGACGATCGGCAACTTCGTCGGTTTCGCACCGGCGGACAAGCCGCGTTTCGTGATGCTGGTCAAGGTCGACCGGCCGAAGGGCGTCACCTTCGCGGAAGAGTCGGCCGCCCCGACGTTCGGCGAGATCGCCAAGTTCCTGTTGCAGTACTATAACGTGCCGCCCGGATGAGGTTCCTGCGCGCCGGTCTGGTGGGGCTCCTGGCGTTGATCGCCCGCGGCGTCCTGGCGCGATACCGGCCGCGGATCGTGGCGATCACCGGCAGCGTCGGCAAGACCTCGACCAAGGAAGTCACGGCCCGGATGCTGGCCACGCGTTACCGGGTGCGGCGGACGGAAGGGAACTACAACACCGAGGTCGGCGTGCCGCTGACGATCATCGGGGAGCGCCAGCCGCGTTCGCCGCTGGCGTGGCCGTGGCTCCTACTGAAGTCGCTGCGGCTGTTGGCCGGAACCTCGGAATACCCGGAAGTGCTGGTGCTCGAGCTGGCGGCGGACAAGCCGGGCGACATGAAGCATCTGGCCGGGTTGGTCCGGCCGGACGTGGCCGTGGTCACCAACGTCCGGAACGTCCATCGGGAGTTCTACGATTCGCTGGACCGGATCGCGGACGAGAAGGGCTGGCTGATCCGCAGCCTCAAGAACACCGGTACCGCCGTGCTGAACGCCGACGACCCTCGGGTGCGCGAGATGCGTTCGCTGACCACCGCGAAGATCCGGCTGTACGGCGAGAGCCGCGGCGCCCACGTCCGGCTGCAAGGCGCCGAGCACGCTCGCGGCGGCTATCGTGCGACCGTGGAATTCGGCGAGCGGGAGGCGGTGCTGCGGACCGGCGTGCACGGTACGGCGCAGTTGTTGGCGATTACCGCGGCGCTGGCGGCCGCGGAGGCGCTAGAGGTGCCGCTTCCGGACGCGCTCAAGGCGGCCGCCGGTTGGACGCCGCCGCCGGGCCGGTTGCGAGTGTTCGAAGGCAAGCACGATCGCACGATCATCGACGATACCTACAACGCGTCCCCCGAGGCCGTGATCGCCTCGCTGGAAGCGCTGCAGGCTTTCCCGCCGCCGCGCCGCGCCGTGCTCGGCGACATGCAGGAGCTCGGACCGGACTCCGCGGCCGGTCACCGCGCGGTGGGGAAGGCGGCGGCCAAGCTGGTGGACGAGCTGGTGGTGGTCGGCGAGGAAGCGGCCGTAATCGCGGCGGCGGCTCAGGAAGCCCGCCTGGCGTCCGGATCGATCCACTTGGCCTCGAACGCGATGGAGGCCATCAAGATCGTCAACGGGCTCGGCAAGGGCGGTTCGCTGCTCGTGAAGGGATCGCAGTCGATGTACCTCGAGCAGGTCGTGGCCTCGGAGCTGAAGCACCCGAATGACCGCTCCCGCTTGCTGCAGCGACTCAGCAATCCCTGGCATGCCAAGCGGGCCGGCGTGACTGGCTGGGGGAAGCGAGGCTAGAATGATAAGGAAACCGCAAGGCAAACAAATATGGAAACAATCTACCTGACAAACATCTTCTTCTTGTCGACGCTCTCGTTCGTCGCAGCGATGGCGGCGACCCCGGTATGGTCGGGGATCCTCTACAAGTACCACCTCGGCAAGCGCCTGCGGACGACCGGGGTCGGCGGGGGAGCGCCGATCTTCCGGAAGCTCCATGCCGCCAAGGCCGGCACGCCCACGATGGGCGGCATCCTGATCTGGGTGCCGGTAGCCGCCCTGACGCTGCTCCTGAACTTCGACCGCGGCGAGACTTGGCTGCCGCTCTTCACGATTGTCTCGGTCGGGGCGATTGGGGCGTTGGACGACTACCTGAACATCCGCGGCATCGGGCCGTCCGGCGGCGGCATCCGCTTCCGACACAAGCTGGTCGCCCAGCTGGCGATCGGCGGGGTCGGGGCCTGGTGGTTCTACGACAAGCTGGACTACGTCTCGCTGCACGTGCCGGCGGTGGGGGACTTCACGATCGGCTGGCTCTACATCCCGGTGTTCATTATCGTGATGGTGGCTACCACCACCGCGGTCAACGAGTCCGACGGTCTCGACGGCCTGGCGGGCGGCCTGCTGGCGATCGCGTTCACCGCCTTCGGGGCGCTCTCATACGTGAACGAGCTGTACCTGCTGGCGGCGTTCTGCGGTTCGGTGGTCGGAGCCTTGCTGGCATTCCTCTGGTTCAACATCCATCCGGCGCGGTTCTTCATGGGAGACACCGGCTCAATGGCGCTCGGCGCCACGCTGGCCGTGGTGGCGGCGCTGAACGACGCGATGCTGATCCTGCCGATCGTCGGGTTCGTATTCGTCGTCGAGGCGGTTTCCGTGATCGTCCAGCTGCTCAGCAAGAAGTTCCTGGGTCGGAAGATCTTCCACTCGACGCCGATCCACCATCACTTCGAGGCGATCGGCTGGCCGGAGACCAAGGTCACGATGCGGTTCTGGATCATCGGGGCGGTATTCGCCGTCATCGGTCTGGTAGCCGGCGTGGTCGGCGGAGGTTCCTGATGGCGGAGGTGGCCTGATGGCACGCGCCCACCGGCCGGACTATACGTTCTTCCTGACCGTGGTCGCTTTGGCGGCGTTCGGATTGTTGATGATCCTGTCCGCGGGCCAGGTACAATCCTTCCAACTGAAAGGGAACGGCTACTACTACTTCATCCAGCAACTCGGCTCGCTGTTGGTCGGCTTGCTGGCGTTCTACGTCGCCCAACGGGTCGATTACCGCATTTGGAAGAAGCTGGCGCTGCCGCTCCTGCTCCTCGCCACCGCGCTCTTGCTGGTGCTGTTCGTTCCCGAAGTAGGGTTCGAGCACGGCGGCGCCCGGCGGTGGATCGACCTCGGCATCGTGCCGCTGCAGGTCTCGGAGGTAGCCAAGCTGGCCCTGGTCGTCTACCTGGCGGCTTGGCTGTCCGGACGCCGGACGGCGAACGACCTGGCCGGCGGTTTCCTGCCGTTCGCGGCGGTGACCGGACTGCTCGGAGGGTTGGTCATGCTCCAGCCCGACCTCGGCACCACGTTCGTGTTGGCCGGCGTGGCGCTGACCATGTACTTTACCGCCGGCGTACCGCTCAAGCATATCGGCACGGCCGTGGCCGGACTGGCCGGTGTCGTGACGGTCCTGATCGCCACCGCGCCATACCGGATCAACCGGTTCCTGACTTTCCTCGATCCTTCCAAGGACACGCAGGGGACGGGGTACCACGTCCAGCAAGCCCTGGTGGCGATCGGCTCGGGCGGGATCTTCGGGGTCGGGTTCAACAATTCGCTCCAGAAGAACTTCTATCTGCCGGAGCCGATGAACGACTCGATCTTCGCGGTGATCGGCGAGGAGCTGGGATTCCTGGCGTCGTTGGCGCTGTTAGCGGCGTTCGCGTTCCTGGCGCGGCGGGGATTCCGGATCGCACGGTACGCCCCCGACGCCTTCGGGCGGCTGCTGGTCACTGGATTCATCACCTGGGTGACCCTCCAGGCGATCGTAAACATCGCCGCGATGTTGTCGCTGATCCCGCTGACCGGCGTGACGTTGCCGTTCATCTCGCTCGGCGGATCTTCGTTGGTCGTTTTGATGATCGCGATGGGAATCGTCATGAACGTGTCGCGCCATACGGTGGGCGGCGGAAAGGAGAGCCATGCGGGTATTGGTCGCCGGCGGAGGAACCGGCGGACACATCGTGCCGGCGCTCGCGGTCTCGGCTGAGCTGAGGCGCCGCGGCGCGGAGATCCTGTTCGTCGGCGGCACCGCGCCGGCCGAGCGCCGCCGAGTGGAGGCGTCCGGGTTCGCGTTCCGGGCCATCCACGCCGGCAAGTTGCGTCGCTATTTCTCGCTGCGGACGGCGGTTGAGCCGTTTCGGGTCCTGCAAGGGTACCGGCAGAGCCTCCGGATCATCAAGCGGTTCAAACCGGACGTGCTGTTCGCCAAGGGCGGATTCGTGGCGTTGCCGGTGGCCCGGGCGGCCAAACGACTGGGCGTGCCGATGGTCCTGCATGAATCGGACGTGGTGCCGGGATTGGCGAACCGGATCGCCGAAAAATGGGCGGACGCGGTGGCGGTATCGTTCCCGCCGGAACGGATGGTCTGGACGGCGGACCGACCGCTGGTGCATACCGGTAATCCGCTCCGCTCCAAGGTCGGCAAAGGGAACGCCGCCCGTTTCCGGAAGAACCTCGCTTTGCGGGCGCACCGGCCGATCGTACTGGTGATGGGCGGCTCCCAGGGATCCCGGAGAATCAACCAATTGGTCTCGCAGGCATTGCCGGACCTGTTGCCGGAATGCCAGGTCGTCCACCAGGTGGGGGAGCGCTGGGAGGGGCATATACCACGCTATGGCGATACCGCGCCGCCGAAGCTCCGCGGCCGTTACCACGCCCGCGTCTCGCTGGACGCCGAATTGTTCGGCGCGTATGCCGCCGCCGACCTGATCGTCTCCCGGGCCGGGGCAGGGGGGATCGCTGAGATCGCCGCGGTCGGCAAACCGTCGATCCTGATCCCGTTGCCTTCGGCGGCCGGCGGGCATCAGGCGGCGAACGCCGCTTTGCTGGCGGAACACAAGGCCGCGTTGGTGCTTCCTGAGGCGGGACTCGATTCCGACACCCTGACGCGGGCCATCCTCAAACTCCTACATGACCCCCGGCGCCGTTCCCGGATGGGCCGGGCCGCGCGCAAACTGTCGCGTCCCGACGCGGCGGCCGCGGTCGCCAAGCTCGTTATCGAAACGGCCAAGGAAGGACGCGGGGCAAGGAAGTGAGCAAGGAGCATTACCATTTCCTCGGCATCTTCGGCCATGCGATGCGAGGCGTCGCCGCCGCGGTCAAGGATCTCGGCCGCACCGTCACCGGTACCGACGAGGGTGACAGCCCGCCGACGGACTGGCTGCGGAAGCAGGACATCCGATGGTGGTCGAAGCCCGACCCGCGCCATTTGCAGGGGGTGACGACCGTCATCATCAGCGGACGGATCGAACCGGACAATCCCGAGCTGGTGGCCGCTCAGCGCCAAGGCATACCGGTGTTTTCGTTCGCCGAGCTGGTCGGCGACCTGACTAAGCGAGCCAGACGGATCGTGATAGCCGGGACCCACGGCAAGACGACCACCACCTCGCTCCTGGCCTGGACCTTCGAGTCGGCCAAGCGCCATCCGGATTATCTCGTCGGCATCCAACCGAAGAACTTTCCGTCGACCGTCCGTCTGGCAGACGGAGCGCTGGCGGTGATAGAAGGGGACGAATACCGTTCTTCGTTGATCGACGACCGGTCCAAGTTCGCGCATTACCGGCCGGCGACGCTCATCCTGAC
Organism: bacterium; assembly: GCA_030699935.1. Taxonomy (GTDB): domain Bacteria; phylum Patescibacteriota; class SICC01; order SICC01; family SICC01; genus JALYJZ01. The sequence goes on from JAUYKS010000016.1 coordinate 24,817, forward strand.
CTCGATCGAACACGACCACCCCGATTTCTTCCAAGACCTCGCCGCGGTCCGGGATCGCTTCGCCGAACTGATCAAGGACCTGCCGGCGGACGGACGGCTCGTCCACTGGGCCGGCAGCGAGACGGTCCGGGAGGTCGCCGAGGCATTCCCCGGCGAACGCCACTCATACGCGTTCGAGGACGCGGATTGGTATCCCGAGCACCCCCGGTACGAACCGGATGGCATCCGTTTCGTCCTCAAACACCATGACGATACCCTGGGCGAGCTGATCGTACCGATCTACGGGGAGCACAACGTCCTGAACGCGGTCGCCGCCGCCGCGGTGGCGTTGCAGGAAGGCTTGTCGTTCGAAGAGGTCGCGAAGGCTTTCACCGGGTTCAAGGGCGCCGCCCGCCGGTTTGAGCTGATCTCGGAACCGGGTGCGGATATCACCGTAATCGACGACTACGCCCATCACCCGACCGAAGCCCGGACGACGATCCGGGCGGCCAAACTGCACTATCCGGGTCGCCGGGTGATCGCGGTTTACCAGCCCCATACCTATTCCCGCACCAAGGAGCTGTTGTCCGAGTATCACCAGGCGTTCGGGGATGCGGACCAAGCGTTCATCACCAAGATCGAGGACTTCGATCCCAAAGGGGTTGATCTGAAAGTGTCCGGCAGTGACGTCGCTGCCGGGGCGGGGAAGCGCGTCCGCTACGTCGAGGACCGCGGCGAGCTGCTGGATGCCGTCGTCAAGGCGGCCCGGCCGGGTGACGTCATCCTTTCGATGTCCGTCTCCGGCAACGACTCCTTCGCCCAAAAACTGGCCAAGCGTCTGGGCGGCGATCCACCGGAGGCGCGATGAAGGATCCAGGATTCCTGGCGCGTTACAGCGTCCGGGTGAACGAACCGGTCGCGAACAAGACCAAGATCCAAACCGGCGGTAACACCGATTTTTACGCCGAAGCGGAAGATGCCGCCACGTTGCGCAACCTCTTGTCGGACGCCATCGGGAACGACCTGCCGATAACGGTGATCGGGTGCGGCAGCCGCGTCGTCTGCAGCGACCACGGGTACCGCGGCCTGGTGGTCCGCTACCGGGCGCGACGCTACGAACTGGTGAATGGCGACGTCGTCGTCGATGCCGGCCTGCCGGTCCACGAGCTGATCGGTCGCCTGGCGGAGGAGGAGCGCGGCGGGCTAGAGGCGTTCGCGGGATACGCCGGATCGGTCGGCGGCGCGATCGCCGAAGGGGCCACCCGCGGCACATTGCGGTTCGCGGATCGGGTCAAGCGAGTCTCGCTCTTTTCCGGCGGCCGCACCGTCGACGTCACCCCGGCCGACCTAAAGTACGGCGACCAGGGCTCGACGGGGTCGGCCCGCCTGGGCGGCAACACGGAATGGGTACTCGGCGCCACCCTGGAGACGGTCCGGCGCGATCCGGCCGAATCGACCCGCCTGATCGCCGAGGCGACCCAGGAGCGGCTGCGCGGCGAACCGGTCGGCAAACCGTTCGTCTTCGTGTTCGGCGACCCGCCGCGGCAACGCGCCCGCGACTTACTAGCCAAGGTAGGCATGGGGGGCGAACGGACGGGAGGAGCGTTGGTCTCGGAAAAGAACGCGAACGCGATCATTAACGACGACGACGCCACGGCCACCGACGTCTACAACCTCGCCCAGCGCATGAAGGCCCGCGTGAAGATGCAACTCGGCGTGAAACTGATCGAGTCCGTGGTATGGCTCGGCGAGCGGTGAGTAGGGGATAATGGGCACGATGACAGGTAACAGGCGCACCACTTACCGGCGCGGCGAATGGGTCCGGCAGGGCCGGGGATACGGCAGGCTCTGGGCATTTGGCATACTGACCGCCGCGATCCTGGCCGGCATCGGGTATCTCCTGGTGTTCTCACCGGTATTCTGGGTAGACCAGGTGAAAGTGGAGGGCGTCCGGGCGTTGTCGGCCGAGGAATTACGCAAGGTCGTATACGAGGCCGGCGAGCGGTCGTTCGGTCCGCTGCGCACCCGTTCGATCTTTCTGATCGACCGGGGCAACGTGTCCGCGCAAGTCAAAGAATCCGTTACGGAAGTCGCTACCGCCGAAGTGACGACCAAACTGCCGGATACCGTGGTGTTGTCGGTTACCGAGCGCCGCTCCACGCTGTTCTGGAAGACCGGCGGGAAAGCGTATCTGGTGGATCAACGGGGGATCGCGTACGAGGAGGCGAGGTCGGACAAAGGTCTGCTTACCGTCGAGGATTCCACGAACCTGCCCGTCACGGTGGGGAAGCAGGTTGTCGGCGCGACGTTCATCACCGTACTTGAGGACATCCGCCAGTCGCTCAAGGACCGCGGATTTAAGGTAGTCGGATTCCGGATTCCGGAGACGACGTTCGAGGTGCAGGCCGTCACCGCCGACGGGTGGTACGCGCTGTTCGACACTACCCGTCCGGTGAAGTCCCAGGCCGACGCCCTCAAGCTGGCCGTAAAGCGCGAACGGCCGTATCAATACGCGGACCTGCGGGTGCCGGGAAGGGTATACGTCCGGTGACGGTTGTCGGGGTTGCGAATCAGACGTAAGATTATCCGTTATGGCTTCAGTGAATGAACTCGAACCGGTATCGCCCGAGCAACTGGCGAAGACC
>JAUYKS010000007.1 GCA_030699935.1 bacterium
CGACGCCCACGTCTTCTGCCGGCAGGATCAGATCCAAGCCGAGATCCTGGCGATCTGGGACATCGTCGAGCGATTCTACGCCGCCTTCGACCTGCCGCTGACCGTCCGCTTCTCGCGGCACGAACCGTCCGAGCTGGACGCGCACCTCGGCACCGAGCCAGTCTGGAGGGCCGCGGAGGCCCAGCTCAAGAAGGTGATCGAGGGCAAAGCCGGCAAGCGGGTCGGGGTCGACTACATCGACGGGCCCGGCGAGGCGGCGCTGTACGGACCGAAGATCGACTTCATCGCCGAGGACGCGCTGGGCCGCGAGCACCAGGTCGCCACGATCCAGCTCGACTTCAACCTCCCCGAGAACTTCGACCTCACCTGCATCGCCGAGGACGGCAAGGAGGAGCGGATCGTGATGATCCACGCCGCGATCATGGGGTCGATCGAACGGTTCCTGTCCGTGCTGATCGAGCACCTGGCCGGGGTCTTCCCGCTCTGGCTGGCGCCGGAACAGGTCCGGGTACTGACGATCAGCCAGAAGCAGGCGAAGTACGCCGGCGAGGTCGCGGCGGCCCTGCGCGAGGCCGGCCTCCGCGTCGAGGTCGACGCGGAGGCCGAGACGATCGGCAAGAAGATCCGTGGCGCCGAGACCATGAAGATCCCGTACATGCTGGTCGTCGGCGACAAGGAGAAGCAGGCCGGCTCCGTCGCCATCCGCAGTTATCGCGAGGGCGACCTCGGCACCAAACAGCTGGCGGCGGTCGCGAAGCAGTTGGCCGCGGAATCCGCCGGACGATCATGACTACCGACCATCCCCGCCACCGGAAGCCGCCGCTGGTCGTCGTCGTCGGTCCGACCGCATCCGGCAAGACCGCGCTGGCGATCGAATTAGCCGAGGAGTTCCACGGCGAGATCGTCTCCGCCGACTCGCGGCAGGTGTACCGCGGCATGGACATCGGCACCGCCAAGGCCTCGCCCGAGGAACTGTCCCGGGTCCCGCACCACCTGGTCGACATCACCAAGCCGACCGAGCGGCTGACCCTCGCCGAATACAAGAAATACGCCGACCGCGCCATCCAACACATCCAGGACCGCGGCCTGCTTCCCTTCCTGGTCGGCGGGACCGGACTATACGTCAGGGCCGTCGTCGACAACCTGGCGATCCCGGCCGTACCGCCCCAGCCGGAGCTGCGGGCGGAGCTTGAGAAGCTCGACCTGGAAACGCTAGGCAAGCGACTGAAGGCGGTCGACCCGGCCTCGTACGAGACCGTCGACCAGAAGAATCCGCGGCGTCTGATCCGGGCGATCGAAGTCAGTGAGACCGAGGGGGTTTCCTTCGAGCACCTCAAAGGGTCCGCGGCGCCGAAGAACGATACGCTGATGCTGGGACTCAAGACCGATCCCGTGACCCTGGAGATCCGGGTGCGGCGGCGGGTCGACGATTGGCTGCAGCGCGGCCTGCTTGACGAAATCCGCCGCCTGCACGACGAGGACGGGGTTTCCTGGGACCGCTTGCACGATTTCGGCCTCCACTACCGGACGTTCGCGGAACACCTGAACGGCAAGCTCGGCTTCGACGAGGCGAAGGAGAGGGCGGTCAAGGACAACATTCGGTACGCCAAACGGCAACTGACCTGGTTCAAGCAGGACCAGCGCATCCGCTGGATCAGCGACGAGGACCACGCGGGAGTGCTGGTCTCCGATTGGCTGATCGAACGGGCCAGCAGAGGCGTCCGGGGAGCGGCGGTGGCCGGAAAGCGATGATGGGCGGAGGGCGGCGGTGAGGAATGCGTTCGCCGGGATACTCTCCCGAGCGCTGGCGGCGGCGGCCAAGCTGCGCGGCGGCGGTGCGACCAGCCTGCCCGGCCTGGCCGCGCTGAGACTCGACCCGGGTTTCATCCGGAAGCGGGCAGCAGCCCTGTCTGGCAGCATCGTGATCACCGGCACCAACGGCAAGACCACCACGTCGCGGTTCATCGGCAACGCCTTCGCGCAGGCCGGGCGTCCGGTGGTGCATAACCAGTCCGGGTCCAATCTGCTGCGAGGCATCGCCTCCATCCTGGCGACGACGAAGCGGCGGGGCGGCTCCGGGCGCGGCAAACGGGCGTGGGGCATCTTCGAGGTCGACGAGGCCACGATGCCGGACGCTTGCCGCGCCCTGAAGCCGCGCGTCGTGGTGGTGACGAATCTTTTCCGCGACCAGCTGGATCGCTACGGCGAGCTCAAACGGACCGCCGAGTACCTGCGGACCGCCCTGGTCGCGCTGCCGAAATCCAGCACGGTCATCCTGAACGCAGACGATCCGCTGGTGGCGGCGCTCGGCCAGGGACTGCGCTGCCGGGTCCGGTACTTCGGCATCGAGGATACCGCGCATTCCCGTCCGGCCCTGCCCCATGCCGCGGACGCCGTTTCCGATCCGAAGAGCGGCGCCCTGCTCCGGTACACCGCGGTCTTCGTCGGACACCTCGGCCACTATCGCGGCACGTCGCTGCGGCGGCCGAAGCCGCAGGTCCGGCTGACGCGGTTCCGGACGGCGGGCGACGGCCGGGTAGGCACCAAGGACAGCGACGGAGCCGGCAGCCTGCTCACCATCCGTTCGGGACGACGGACCGTCGAACTGCCGCTCCAGCTGCCCGGAATGTACAACGCCTACAACGCGCTGGCGGCGTTGGCCGGCGCCGAGGCGGCGAAGGTCGGTATCGCGCCAGCCGCCGAGGCGATCGCCGGGACGGCGGCCGTCTTCGGGCGCCAGGAGACGGTGGAAGTCGACGGGCGGCACGTGGTGATCGGACTGATCAAGAACCCGACCGGCGCCAACGAGGTCATCCGGACGCTGTCCGAGACCCCTGGCAAGAAGCGGCTGCTGGTCCTGATCAACGACAACTTCGCGGACGGCCGGGACGTCTCCTGGCTGTGGGATACCGACTTCGAGGCGCTCCGCGGCAGTAAGGGCGGCCGGATCGAGCGGCTGGCGGTCGGCGGTCGGCGTGGCAGCGACATGGCGCTTCGTCTCAAGTACGCCGGGTTCGACACGCGCGACGTGCCGGTCTACGAAGTCTCCGGCGGCGGCGGCCGCGATGGGATCGACGGCGCCCTGCGGCAAGAACTGGCCGCGACCCCGGACGGCGGCACGCTCCATGTATTCCCGACCTACACCGCGATGCTAGAATTACGTCGTGCGTTGACCCGCGCGGGTCACGTCAAACATTATTTAGATTGATGGAAACGCGACCGATATGCACTTGAGAATCGCCCACCTCTACCCCCGCCGCATGAGCATCTACGGCGATCGCGGCAACGTGATGACTTTGGTGCGCCGGGCGCGCTGGCGGGACGTCGCCGCCAGCGTGGACGAGATCGAATGCGAGGACCGGCTCGAGGCCAAGCGGTACGACTTGTTCTTCTTCGGCGGCGGACAGGACCAGGAGCAGGACACCGTGGCGCGGGACCTGGCCAAGAAAGGACCCGCCATCGCCGAGGCGATCCGCGGCGGCGCGGCGGCGCTGGCCGTCTGCGGCGGCTACCAGCTGTTCGGCCGCCACTACCAACCCGCGGACGGCGAGCGGCTCGACGGTATCGGCGTGTTCGACGTCCACACCGAGGCGCCGGGCGGAGCGGCGGCCAAGGGCGGAACGCCGGAACGCTTCGTCGGGAACGTGGTGGCGGCGCCGGATCTCGGCGCGCTCGGCAAGGACTTCGGCACGACCCCGCTGGTCGGGTTCGAGAACCATTCCGGCCTGACCTTCCTCGGCGAGACGGCTCGGCCGCTGGCCCACGTCCGCCGCGGACACGGCAACAACGGCCGCGACCGGACCGAGGGCTGCGTCGCCGGATCGGCGGTCGGCACCTACCTGCACGGTTCCCTGCTCCCGAAGAATCCCCACCTGGCCGACTGGCTGATCACGCGCGCGTTGCGGCGCCGGTACAAGGGCGTCCGCCTGCGGCCGTTGGAAGACTCGCTGGAACGGACCGTCAACGAATCGTTGGCCGCGGGGACCGCATGAGGAGGACCGCATGAGCTCGCCCAACGAACACGGCATCGCCAAGATCATGCTCGAGGCCGAGGTCGCGACCTTCCGTCCCGACGAACCGTTCCGCTACACGTCCGGTATCCTCTCGCCGATCTACCTCGACAACCGCGTCCTGATCTCGTATCCCGAACACCGCAGGGCGATCTCGATCGCCCTGGAGGAACTCGCCCGCAAGACCTTCCCGAAGATCGACGTCCTTGCTGGCACGGCGACCGCCGGGATCCCGTGGGCGGCCTGGGTCGCGCAAAAGATGAACTTGCCGATGGTCTACGTCCGCGACAAGGCCAAGCGCCACGGCCAGAAGAACCAGGTCGAGGGCGTGTTGCCGCCGAACTCCCGCACCTTGGTCGTCGAGGACCTGATCAGTACCGGCCAGAGCGCGCTCGGGACCGTGCAGGCGATCCGCCGGGCCGGCAGCGAACCGCTCGGCGTCGTCGCGATCTACAGCTACGGGATGGCGTCGGCCGCCAAGGGCTTCCGCGAGGCCGGCGTGCCGCTGGCCACGTTGACGGACTTCGAGGTGCTGACCGAAGAGGCCGGGCAGCGCGGCCAGCTGACCGCGGAATCCAAGAAGCGGGTGCTCGAATGGGCGAAGGATCCCGCCGGCTGGGGCAAGAAGATGGGGCTCGAATCGTGAGGCACGGCACATGATGAGGCACGGCACATGATGAGACACGGCACATGACCGAGCGCCGCACGCAGACGTTCTCCGACCGGGCCGACCTGGCGACCAGCGCCGTCGCCAAGCGTCTGTTCAAGCTGATGACCGAGAAGGAGTCGAACCTTTGCCTGGCGCTCGACGAGACCGACCCCGACCGGTTCCTGGCCATCGCCGAGGCGGTGGGCCCGCATCTCGCCGTCCTGAAGACCCACATCGACACGCTGTCCTCGTTCACGCCGAAGCTGACGATCGAGCTCGCGAACCTCGCCCAGGAGCACGACTTCCTAATCTTCGAGGACCGCAAGTTCGCGGACATCGGCACGACCGTGAAGAACCAATACACCAAGGGCATGTACTCGATCATGGAGTGGGCGGATATCGTCAACGCCCATGCCCTGCCCGGCCCGGGCATCGTCAAGGGAATGCGCGAGGAGGTCGAGGCGCGGGACCTGCTGGAGCGGCGCGGCGTGCTGCTGCTGGCCCAGATGAGCTCCAAGGACAACCTGATTGACGCCGCCTACACCAAGAAGGTGGTGGCGATGGCTAAGGAGTTCCCGGACTTCGTGATGGGGTACATCGGGGCCGGACCGAAGGACTTGCCCGGGTTGGCGCGGCAGGCGGAGCCGGGTCAGATCATCTTCGCGCCGGGCGCCAAGATCGGTGGTGGTGGCGACAAGCTCGGCCAGCGATATTCGTCGCCGGAGATCTTGGTCGAGGCGGGTGCCGACGTGTTGGTGGTCGGCCGCGGAATCTGGCATGACCCGAAGCCGCTCCGTCAGGCGAAGGAATACCGCGATCGGTGTTGGGACGCGTACCAGCAGCGGATCGCGTCCCCGAAGGTCAAGAAAAGCAAGGCCTGAGACACTCAGTCGAACTTCCGAAGGTCTTTGTACGTGGTCTCGGAGCGGCCTTCCAGCACGATGACTTCGTAGGAGTCGTCGGCACCTTCGGTACGCCGGACAATCAGCCGGAAGCCGCCCCGGCGCACCCGGTATAGTGAGCGGTATCCCTTGAGTTTCTGGATGTCGAGATCGGCTAACTTTCCGGTTCGAACGGTCCGGACCAGCCTGCGCAGTTCGGATCGCTGGCCCGCGGGAATCCGCGCCAGTGCCTTATCGATCCGATCCATAGGGCCTCAGTCTAGAGCCTTGAGCTTCTGCTCGAGTTCGGACAACGGGATGCCGCCCTTCCGGAATTTCGTGAAATCGATCAACGTTTCCCAATCGCCTTCGTCGACGGGTACCAACTTCATTACCGGCTTGGATCGGCTGTACACGATGAAGGATTTGCCCTGCTGTACCTCTTTCGAGTAACGGCTGGCGTGTTGCTGGAATTCCTTGATTCCGATGGTGGTCATAGTGGTTCGTAGTATATCTCATAGTAGTACTTAAGTCAATACTTAAAGGTACCTTTAAAGTATATGCCAATTACGCTGGCTGCCCCGCGTCGGCTAACCGCTCGCGGTACTGCAGGGCCTCGGCCACATGCACGTCGGTGACCCGGGAGCTGCCGGCCAGGTCGGCGATCGTCCGCGCGACCCGCAGCACCCGATGACAACCGCGCACCGACAGGTGCCAGCGGTCCACCGCCTGCTGCAGGAGGAACTCGCCGTCCGATTCCAAGCCGGCATGCCGCTCCAGCTCCGGCAAATCCATGTCCGCGTTGGTGCGGTCGACCCCGTGCTTCGCGTCGCCACGGGCACCGCCACGGGCACCGCGGACGCCGCGGGTGCCGCTTCGCACCCCGAGCCGTTCCGCCTGCCTCCGCCGCGCCGCTTCGACCCGCCGACGGACGGCCGCGCTCGATTCGCTGTCCGGCACGGACAACTCGTCATACGCCAGACGCGGGACGACGGCCACCAGGTCGAACCGGTCGCGGATCGGGCCCGACAACCGCTGCCGATACCGCACGACGGTATACGGACTGCAGGTGCACGGGCGCACCGGGTCGTCCGCGAAACCGCACGGGCACGGGTTCTGGCTGCCGACCACCAGGCAATCGGCCGGGAAGGTCAGGGTTTGCCCGGCGCGGCTGATCCGGATGCTCCGGTCCTCGAGCGGCGCCCGCAGGCTCTCCAACGCCGCCGGCGAGAACTGCGGCAGTTCGTCGAGAAAGAGTACGCCGCGGTGCGCCAAGGTCATCTCGCCCGGCCGCGGCCGGACTCCCCCGCCAATCAGCCCAGCCGGCGACACGGAATGGTGCGGACTGCGGAACGGTCGGCTGCGGACCAGCGGCTCGCCGTTCGGACCGTCCGGGCCGCCCCCGTCCGGCAGCGTCCCGGCCACGCTGTGCGCGACGGTGATCTCGAGCAGTTCCTCGCGCGACGGCGGCGGCAGGAGTCCCGGCAGGGCTTTCGCCAACATGCTTTTGCCGGTGCCGGGCGGACCGGTGAGCAGCACGTTGTGCCCGCCGGCCGCCGCGACCTCGAGCACCCGCTTGGCGTGGATCTGGCCGCGGATGTCCGACAGGTCGACCGACGGTGTCGCCGAACCTTCGATCGCGGTGGGCCGGTCAGGCCGCCACGGCGCCTCCTGGCGCAGGCAACCCACCAGCGCCGCGATCGAATCCAGCCCGTATACGTTGAGCTCCGGGGCCATCGCCGCCTCCCGCGCGTTGCCGCGAGGCACCACCAGCGCCGAACCGCCGTGTTTCTGCACGCCGAGCGCCACCGGCAGCACGCCGCGCACCGGTTGCAGCGCCCCGTCGAGCGAGAGTTCGCCGAGGAACAGCGTGGTGGCTGGCGGTTCGGGGATTTGCCCGGTGGCCGCCAGGACGCCGACGGCGATCGGCAGGTCCAGCCCGGATCCGGCCTTGCGGGTTCCCGCCGGCGCCAGGTTGACCGTGATCCGCCGGGCTGGCAGCGTTCCGCCCACGTGCCGGATGGCGGACCGGACCCGCTCGCGACTCTCGTCGACCGCCTTGTCCGGCAATCCGACGATCGACAGTCCCGGCAAGCCGGACGACACCTCCACCTCGACCGTCACCGGCTGCATCGTTAGGCCGGTGAGGGTCGCGGTCCGTACCCGAGCTACCATGTCGGCGTTACCATACCGACTCCCTCATGCCGGTGCGCCGATCGGGTCGCTCGAGCCGACCGGGCCGCGTGCGTCCGTTGTCGTAGGGCCGGATCAAGCGGAACATCGGCTCGGAGTATCGGTAGACGATTAGCTCTTCCCCGCCGTGGACCCGCCGCGCCGCGTCTTGCGGCTCTTTCCGCAGCGCCTGTAGTGAGATGGGCCGGACGAGCGGCCGATAGAAGTTGGGGGACATGAGGCTATTTTCGCATTGATCTTTTAATCAAGCAAGCTTTAGGTTATGTGTCGGGCGCACAACGTTCGCGGAACATATATATACTTTTTTCGTCACTTCCAAACATCTGCAATCTTTTGCAAATGTTTTGCAGATTCTCAGAAGTAACGAAAAAGAAGTAATTATTGTCCCGGAGTCAGGCATCCGGAGTCAGGCATCCGGAGTGCCCTGCCCTATCGTCGGGATCCTGCACAGTATCGGCTGACGCCGGCCAATATCGGCTAATATGGAAAGGTGAGCAAACGCAAACACCGGAAACGAAAGCCGTCCCGTCGCGAGCGGCGCGCCGGCGTCGACCGGCCGGTAAAGCGGCAGCCCGGAAGCGCCGGGTTCGACGCGGCCACCGCGCCGGAACCTCAAGCGGGAGCGGAACCGGAGGCGGCCCCGGAATCCCCTGCTTCCCAACCCTCGACCCCTCAACCCACCGTCACCGCGACGTTCCAGCCGAGCGCCAAGTCGGATGCGGCGAGCGCGGCGTCAGAGGCCGCGGCGAAGCTCGAGCAGCGCTACATCAACCGCGACCTGCTCCGGCTGCTCATCCAGCTGGCGGCCTTCGCCTTGGTGATCGTCGGGCTCGCGGTGCTCGACGCGCGAACCGACGTGTTCGGCACCCTCGGCTCATCCCTGTTCAAACTGTGGGAGTAGCCGGATATGCTATCCTAAGCACGAATGACCGCAACGACTCCAAGAGCGTGACCAAAATCCGAAAGGTGCGAACATAGCCTCCAAGCGGTACCGGCTCGGCGACGCGATCCGCGCGCCGAAGCTTCGGGTAATCGACGAGGCCAACAACCAGCTCGGCGTCCTGCCGCGCGAGGAAGCGGTGGCCAAGGCGCGAGCCGCCGAACTGGACCTGGTCGAGGTGGCGCCGCAGGCCGATCCGCCGGTCGCGCGGATCATGGATTTCGGCAAGTTCCAGTACGAACAGAAGAAGCAGGCCAAGCAGCAGAAGAAGCAGCGGGCGGGGCTCGTCAAGGAGATCCGCCTCTCGATGAAGATCGGCGCGCACGACCTCGATTACCGGCTCGAGAAGGCGCGGGCGTTCCTGGCCGACGGCCAGAAGGTGAAGTTCAACCTGATGATGAAGGGCCGCGAGAACGCCAACCCGAAGGCGGCCATGCAACGCGTGAAGGATATCGCCGCCGAGCACGTCCCCGAGGCGGAGCCGGACGGCGAACCGACCCGCGCCGGTCGCAGCATCTCGATGATCGTCGCGCCGCCGAAGGGCGGGTTCAAGGACGCCGCTCCGGATGCGGCCGCGGATGCGGCGCCGCGCGCTGACGCGCCGTGAGCGCTACTTCCGCTTCGCTTTCAGCTCTTCGATCTTCTTGACGACCTCGGCGTTGTCCTGCATGTTCTCCCAGAACAGCATCGAGCTCTTGGAAATGATCATCTCCTGCTCGGGATGGATCAGCTTGTTCTGGTCCAGTCGCGACAGCGTCAGCTGCGATTGCGGCGCGGGGCTCGGCTTCGGGGCGTTGCCCTGGTCAGCGGCGGCGGGGCTTTCCGCGGATTGCACCAGATAGACTTCTTTCAGCGTGACGTACGAGCCGCTCAGCCCGGACAATTTGCCGAAGTAGACCTGGCCGTTGGTCAGGAAGACCGCCTGGTATTTGCCGGCCGCCGGCATCTCTTGGAACGATTCGACGCCGGTCTTGATGCCGAGGAGCACGAGGACTGCGAGGATCGCGACGGCGATTCCGGACACCAGCTTGCGCTTGCGGGGATCTTGGATGTCGAGGATGTGTGTCATGGCGAGGTTTCCTTTGGTTTTAGCGAGCGATTCGTTTCCTCTGCTTTGTAGCATATCGGAGAGTTTGGCGCCATGTCGCACGCTCGGAACGGACGTGCTTGGATGCATCGGTGCCTTTCCAGATACCCTTATGCAGTCCACGCAAGGTCTTGGCCCAAGGGCGATTCGGTTTACGCGGCATCTCCCCTTTTCTGTTAACGTTTCGCATGGCTTGTCAGGCTTTCGTCGATTCCACGGCGCCGAGGCGGCGGTCCATGTGGTCGAACCGTCCGTCGTGTTCCTTGAGCTTCGAGTCGACGCGGTCGAAACGGTCGTCATGTTCTTTGAGCTTCGAGTCCATGCGGTCGAAACGGTCGTCGATCACAACGAACCGCCGGTCGTGCTGCTCGAGCTTGTTCTCGACGTGGTCGAACCGATCGTCGACCTGGGCGAAGCGCTTGTCGACTTGCTCGAAGCGTTTGTCGACCTGGGCGAAGCGTTTATTCACCTGGGCGAACCCCGCCGTCACGTCGGCGTGCAGGGCGAGGATCAGTTTCGTGGTGTTGTTTTCGGCCATGTCCGTTACCTGCGCCCATTATACCGCACCGACTTGGGGAAAAGTCGTTCAGAAACGGAAAAAACCGCTAAACGAACGTGCAAAATAAGCAAATAAGTTTACCGCGACGAAGCGTGCGACTGCATCAATGGCGGGTGTGAATCAGCGTCTGGCGTGGCCCGGCCTTACTTCAAGGCACGATCCGCAAGGCCGAGCCGCGTCAGGGCTGATTCGAACCCGAATCCGTCGTGTTGGGAAGGGCGACGCCGGTGATCGATGGCGCGATGTTACGGGAACTGCGCAGCACCGCCGCCGTCCCGCCGAACGGCGACAGGAAGCGCCACTTGATCGCGACGTTCGCATCGGCCGGCACCACGAACGTGCAGTTGGAGTACAGCGGCGTGTACGTCCGCGCGTAGCTCAGCGCCTCGCCGCCGTTGCAGTCGCGGCCGTTGACGTTGAGCGTCACCGACATACCGGTGCCTTCGGTGTTCCGGCCGGTCAGCTTGCCGCTGAGCACCAGCGTCTCGGCGGTCGAACCGGTCTTGTAGGTACAGCCGGTGCCGGGAATGTCGACGAACGCGCGCGAGGTGGTGGTGGCGTCGGGGCCGGTCTGCGACAGGCAGCTGACCGAGCGCGATTGGCCGATGCCGAGGGTGTCGCTGGAGGGCGCGGGGTATTTGCCGTTTTGGGTCGAGTCCGCGCCGGAGCCGGAGCCGGACGAGGAGCCCGGCGATTTTCCGGCTCCCGTCGTTTGCGCGGGCGTGGCCGTGCCGGACGAGGGAGACGTGCCGGATTCCCGATCCAGCCAGCGGCCGCCGAGGAAGTAGAGGCCGGCCAGCAGAGCCAAGGCCAGGAGCGCGATGAACACCCATTTGTTCGTCCGCAGCGAGCGGTGGATCGCGGCCGGGGTCGCCGGGCGCGATCCCGTACGGGCACCCTGCATTTCCTTCGGCAGGTCGGGGGTCGGCTCCGGATCGACCGGATCGACCGGCGTTTGCGCGACCTTTTCGGCCGGATCGTCGAAAATCGTGTGCTCGTGGTATTCGGGATTGACCGGACCCGGCTGTCCCTGGACCGGCTGTGACGGACCGGCCAACGGCTCACCCGGCTGCGGGCGCGGCTGCGGATCCGGCTGCGGATCCGGCTGGCGATCCGGTTGGCGGCGCATGTCATTCATTGCGAGCTCCCGAAGGCGGCTTCGGATAAATCCCTGGGTGACTCGGACCGACACCCGATTTTCCCGTCGTTTCCGTCGATTTTTGCGTCTGTCCAGCCGGCGCGGACGGTTGCGTCTGTACCGCCGGCGCGGCCGGCGCGGCCGGCTCGGACGGCGCAGACGGCTTGGTCAACCAGACTCCGAGCAGGTACGTGCCGATCAGGGCGCCCAGGATCAGGAACAGCAGGGCGGCCTGCTTGATCGCCAGCAGCGACGCGCGGACCGACTCGGCATGAGTGGAGATGGAGATCCGAGCGGGAATCACCGGTTTCTTCGCGTGATCCGCTGCGCGCACGGCGAACGGTCGGTGGAGGGTCGCAAGAATGTGCGGCAATTTGCGGATCGGTACGGAGGCACCGCGGACCAGGACGGGACGGACCGGCACGGAGGCGCCGGGCGCATACGGCCGGGACGGGCGAGCTGGGCGCGGACGCGAAACGCGCGAGCCCGGACGCTGCGCCGCTCGCGACGTACGCGACGTACGCGACGCCCGCGACGTCCGGCGCCGGATGTCATTCATCATGACGCCCTCCAGACAACCAGGACTGGGGATGTGGCCGGGGCTGGGGGTTTAAGTATGTCTTTTTGCTTACTTCCGAGAATCTGCAAAAGATCTGCAATGTTTCTGCAAAACATCTGCAATGTTTGGAAGTACCGAAAAAGGTATACCAAAAACCCTAGAGTGCCGGGGACCCGCGGACTCACCCACGCGCGCAGCCACGGGCGCAGCCACGGGCGCTCCCGCGCGCCTCGCATCAAAGCGCGCAGCCCGAATCAGCCGTGTCGGAGTTGTGCCTTGCGGATTCATCGCGTCTCCCTTACCTCGCGCTGGCGAACCCGTTAACGTATGGCGCGGTCGTGGCGCTCTTCCGGAAGACGAAGGCCGTGCCGCCCTCCTCGCTCCGGACTTGCCACTTGATGATCACGTCTTTGCCGGCCGGAATCTCGATGCTGCAAGGCACCGCGATCGTGCTCCAGTCGGTGCCGTACTCGAACGACTCGCCGCAGACCTTCTCCTTGCCGTCGATCACCGCCACGATCCGCACGCCGATTCCCTTGTCCGGATCCGAGCCCTTGGCCATCAGTCGGCCGTTCAGCAGCAGTACCTCGTCCGACTTGCCCGAGCGGTAGCGGTAGCCGCCGCCCGCGGCGCCCGCGGCGCCCGCACCTTCGACGTCGGTGAACTCGCCGCCGCCGCCGACCTCGACGTCAGCGCCCGCCTCGACGCGGTAGTCCACGCGGCCCGGCTTGAACTTGGCCGACGTCACGGCGCCGTCCGCGAGCTTGGCGGTCGTCACGCTGCCGTCATCGACCTCGAGCGGCTGCAGGTCGCCCAGCGCCACCGACCGTCCGGTGGTCGAGCCCTGGATCTGGCTGCCGACACCGGTGGCGGCCGACAGGTTGACCGCCGGGATCGTCAGGTCGGGCGCCGGGTACGGCCCCGCATCCTGCGACACCCGCCGCACGACTCCCTCGTCGGCACCGGCCGTCGCCCGCGATTGCTTGAGCTGGTCGATCTCACCGCGCAGCGCCGTGAGCTGGTCGTCGACCGTGACGGCCCGCTTCTTGTCCGCAGCGATCGCTTCGCTGCGAAGGTCGCCGATCTTGCCGTCCAGCGCATCGAGTTCGTCCGCGCCGGCGGCTGGCTGCGCAGTGGCACCCGCGCCCTCACCGGCCAGGCTGTCGAGCTTGGCGTTGACCTTCGTCTCGAGGTCCTTCACGCGCGAGTCGATCGCACCAGCCTGCTTCGAGGCGTCGCCCGCGGCGCCGGCGGCGTCATCCGCAGCCTTGGCGGCCTCATCGGCTTGCCCGGCGGCCTCGTTCGAGCGCTTGGCGGCTTCGTCGGCCTTCTGCTCGACCCCGGTCACGCGGTCGGCCAGATCGCCGACCTGCCCGGCCAGTTCCTCGACCCGCTTGCCCACTTCGTCGACCGCGCCCTGCAGCTTGTCGACCTGCTCGCCAACGGTCTTGTTCACGTCCTCAACCAGCTTGTCGACGTCGCCCGTCAGCCGCGCGATCGCGTCGGTGTTGGCCGTACCCTTGTCGGCGGCGGCATCCGCGGTCTTCGCAGCCTCGTCAGTCTTCTGCTCGACCTTCTTCAGCTCATCCTTCGTGACCGCGTCGTTCACCTTGTCGTACGCGCTGAAGAAGACGGACACCTTCACGTGCTTGACCTTCCGGCCGTCCGCATCGACGGTCGCCTTGACGTCGTCCCACTTGACCGG
>JAUYKS010000010.1 GCA_030699935.1 bacterium
CCGGCGGCAACTGCGTCAACGAGCCCGGCGTGAACAATCCCGGCTACGGCAACCCGTCCGACTGGCCGGTGACCTCGTCGGAGCCGACGATCGGCGCCACGGCGGTGTTCACCTGGAACCACACGGGCGTCGTGACCGGCATCTGGGCCAACGGTGACGTCGAAGTGCGCCACCAGAACTACTGGGGCGGCCAGTCCCGGTTCCCGCGCGGCATGATCCGCGGCTACCGCTGACTCGGCGGCAGTGACGCGGTATAATCAGACGCCATGGAAGCCGCATCGGAAATTCCGGAAATCGAGAAGTGGAAGAACTGGCGGAGCCAGACCGTCGCCGAGCGCCACGCGTTTTTCTTGGAGCGGGCGGGATTCCTGAAGAGTCCGGAGGCTCTCGCGGCGTTCCGGGCGGTGGACCGCGCGGATTTCCTGAAACCGCAGGACATCCACATGTCCATGATGGACATGCCGATACCGATCGGACACGAGCAATCCAACTCCCAGCCGACCCTGGTCGCCGCGATGGTCGAGGCGCTGCGCGTCCGGCCGGGTGACAAGGTCTTGGACGTCGGTTCCGGCTCCGGGTGGACGGCCGCCTTGCTGGGCCACCTGGCGGAGCCGGACGGCGCCGTGTTCGGCGCGGAGCGGATTCCGGAGCTCGCCGACCTGGCGCGGCACAACCTCGGCAAGTACGAGCTGGAGAACGTGCGGATCAAGCAAAGCGACGAACTGGGCTGCTGGGCGGACGAAGGCCCGTTCGACGCGATCATGGTGGCCGCCGCCGCGGAGGAACTGCCGCCGGAACTGGCCGACCAGCTGGCCGAGGGCGGCCGGATGGTCATCCCGATCGGCAAGGAGCTGGCGTTCGTCGGTCGGCGGAACGGCACGGTCGAGGTAGAGGGCACGCTGTCCGGCGTGGATTTCGTGCCGCTGGTCACTTCCTGACCTCAGTCCGCCGCGGTTTCCCGCTGCAGCTTGAGGTCCTGTCCGAAGGCGATCGCGTCGCCGGCCAGGTTCTCGCTGCCGAGCATCCCGGCCGGGATTACCGTGAACTCTCCCCAGCGGTCGTTGGCGCGGTCGACCCCGGTGGAGAGGGCGCCGCGGCGCCGGTCCAAATCGAACAGCGACGGCTGCTCGTGGTCGGCGGGCCGGAGCGCGTACGTCTTCACGGCGATCTTACGGAGCGGCCCGGCGGGTGGTTCGCGGAGCAGCAGCTGCCAGGCCTGGCCGAAGATGTCATGATGCCGGTCGGTCGGCGCCAGCCGGGCCGTCGCACCCCACTGGCCCCACTCCCGGGCCGGCCCGGAGACGACCGTTCCGGATATCGTCAGGGCGCCGGCCTGCCATCCCTCGCGCCGCAGCCTCCGCGCGACCCGATGGCACAGCTTGTGCAGGAGCGGCTTGAGCCGCCGCGGGTCCGCGGTCGGGCGTGGCAGCACGGAGGAATGTCCGAGCGACTTGGTCCCCCAATCCTCGCGGTCGATCGCATATCCGTGCAGTCTCAGGTGCCAGTAATATCCGACGATGCCGAGCCGCCGCTTGAGTTCCCACGGCGGCAGGTCGTAGAGGTCGAGCGGGCTCCCGATCCCGACCAGCTGCATCCGGGCCGCCATCCGCTCGGCGATCCCGCAGAGGTCGGTCAGGCTGATCTCTGCCAATACCTCGCGGACGTTCCCGCGGTCGATCTCGAACAGGCCGTCCGGTTTGCGGAAGTTCGAGGCCGTCTTGGCGAGCAGCCAGTTCGGCCCGATGCCGACCGAGGAGCTGAGCCACTCGCCGACCTCGTCGCGGATCCGCCGTTTGATCTCAGCGCCGATCTCTCTCGCTCGTGCCGACTCCGCCGGTTCCGACCCGCCCGGCTCCATCCAGAGCGCGATCTCGTCGACCGAGCGCGGCTTCAGCTCGCCGCGGTAATCGCTCATGATCTTCCGGAAGCGTCGGTGCACCACGCGGTACTTCTCCGGGGTCGGCGGCAGGATGATGATCTCCGGGATCCGGTGCCGCGCCTCGGCGACCTTGGTGCCGGTCTTCACGCCGTAGCGCTTGGCTTCGATCGACGCGGCCACGATCGTCCCGCCGGGCGAGTCCACCGGCGCGATCCCGACGGGCCGGCCGCGCAGCGAGGGCCGGGCCTGCTGCTCGACCGTCGCGAAGAACGAGTCCATGTCGAGGTGCAGGACCTTCATGGCCTGTCCCGCGACCTCATCCGCTGAACCCGACCTCCTCGAGCGTCCAGGAAAAGTCGTTCCGGGAGTAGCGCAGGACGCATTCGCCGGCATCCGTGGTGACCGAATAGAAGTGGAGCCGGTCGCCGCCCTCCGCCCGCTCGTGATGGAGGTTCAGCTTCTGGACCCAGTAACGCCGTCCCCGCCAGCGCAGCAGGACCGGCAACAACTTGCCGGCCTCGAACTTGCCCAGCACCGACACCCGCTCGTTCAGGACGGTAGTACCCATACGGTTACCAATGGTAGACATTTGTATACTAATCCTGCAAGCGAGCGGGCATGCCGCCAGGCACAGTACCTTTCGCGGTACAATGCTCCCGTGCCTTCAGTTCCGAACCGAATCAAACCCAAGAAACGCTGGATCCCGTATGTCGTCGCGGGACTCTTGGTATATGCGATTGGATTCTACTCCGGCAAGTTCGGTATCCCGCCGCGGTACTTCGCGGCCGGCGACCATGGCCGCACCGCGGATTACACCGAATTCTTCCAGACCAAACGCCTGATCGAGGAACGATATCCGGGTAAGGTCGATACCCAGGCGCTGGTCGACCGGGCCACCGACGGGTTGGTCGACGGCCTCAAGGATCCGTACAGCGATTACCTGACGGCCAAGGAAGCCGGAGCGCTCCAAGACTCGTTGTCCGGTGAAGTCGAGGGGATCGGGGTCGAGATCGGCATCCGGAACGAACGTCTCGTGGTGATCTCGCCGTTGCCGGGCTCCCCGGCCGTCCGCGCCGGGATCAAGTCGGGAGACCGGATCGTGGCGGTCGGCGAGACGCCGACCCAGGGAATGACCGTCGAAGAAGCCGCGGAACGGATCCGTGGCAAGGCGGGCAGCCAGGTGCGGGTCACCGTCCAGACGCCGGGCGAGCGCCCGCGTCCGCTGACGATCACGCGTGCCCAGCTCAAGGCGCCGTCGGTGAACCTGTCTTTCCGCGGCAGGACCGCGGTACTGACGGTATCCCGTTTCGGCGACGATACGAGCGAGGATCTCAAGCGGGCCGCCGACGAGATCGTCAAGCGCAAGTCCACCGGCATCATCCTCGACCTGCGTGGCAACCCGGGCGGGTTCCTGGAGGGCGCCGTCGACGCGACGTCGCTGTTCATTAAGAAGGGGGTTGTGGTCAAGGAACGCCTCAAGGACGGGACCGAGGAGCGCTCGGTGAGCGACGACGGTCGCCTGGCGAAACTGCCGGTCGCGGTGCTCGTCGACCAAGGCACCGCTTCGGCCGCGGAAATCCTGGCGGGGGCGCTCCGTGACAACCGCGACGTGCCGCTGATCGGCGAACGGACCTTCGGCAAGGGTTCGGTCCAGGACCTGATCGACCTCGGTGACGGCGCCGTACTCAAGCTGACGATCGCGGAATGGCTGACGCCGGATAACACCTCGCTTTCCGAGGGCGGCCTGAAGCCGGACGTCGCGGTTTCTTCCAAAGACCCGGCCGTGCAGCTGCAAGCGGCACTGACGGAGCTCCGGTAGGAACGCGCGTCAGGATCGCGTGATACGGGCTCTTTGAACCAGGATTACTGTTTGTAGCCGATTCGTTCGAAGAAGAGGTTGACGACTCCGGCGCTGTTGCGTTGCGCTTCCCGTAACAAATAGGCGGATTCAGTCGCGCAATCTTCGGGAAAGTTCGTGACGTCACAACGGTAAGTCGATGGCGCAGTAGCGGACGTCTGTTCGTTGTAAGGGAAGTACGGATGCGCGGTGGCCGCCATCGCGTACACGAAGCCGCTTGCAGTGCGAGACAGCGATACTCCATTGATAGTCGCTGGAAGCTGATACCGCCCGTTACTTGTGATTGCGTGTTCATCTTTATGAACGTTGCTCCAAGCGGGGAACACGTCCTGTCCGTCCACTATTTCTCCCCGCGGGTTCCTGATCCGTAACGTCCCTACGTTCACCTCGGGGTGTGCATGGCTGGGTACGGCAGCGTCCTGCATCATGTGCAAAGCGATGCCCAAGTTGTACATGGCGTCGCCGGACCGGGACTGCTTCCAGGAACGCACCGCCCGGTTAAAGAATTCGTTCGCGGCGAATGCCGATTTCGTACGTACCCGTGGTGCCTTGGCACACTGACCAGAGCGCCGACCCTGGCTGGAAACGTAACCATATCCTTGCCATCCCGCGCGCGGCTGTTGGTAATACGACCAGACCCCGAAGTGACGATACGGGTTCGTCATATGGTCCCCGATCGGCCAGCCGATGGACCGTCCGTAGGCGGTACAGCCGCTCAAGCGCGTATCGGCGACGATTACCCCGTCCGTCAATGCTTGCAGCCTGGTCTTGCTGCCGCGGCCGTAGCCACCCCTAACGATGCCGCCGAGTTGCGCGACCTGCTTCCCGTGGCCGTCTCCGGATAAGACGACCGGTACCTGGCGGGTGAGCCAGGTGTGTGTCCCCGGCGCTTCGTATGGATTGGCGCGGCAGTCACTTGGCACCGAGTACCGTCCGGTCCCTGGGTCATGCGCGTAACCCGGACAAGCGTACAGGTAATGTTGGATGCCGACCTCGGCCTTGGCCGGTTTGACACCGGGCAGGATTGCCGTGGCCAGTAAACTCCCGGCGACGAGCAGAATGGCATGTTTCCTGAGCATCGTGTTTGTGTAAAAACTGCTCTATTGTAAGACTTTTTAACCACAAAGTCAATGCTTGGCTCCTGGGAGCCAGGCTGGTTTCGGGTGGTCCAAACCGGTAGCATGGGGTTTATGAAACGCAGCCACCGGCACGTTCCGGTCATCTTGGAAAAGGACGTCGAAGGCACCGGTTTTGCCGGCGAGCTGGTCAACGTCCGGGCCGGGTTCGCCCGGAACTTCCTGGTACCGAAGCGGCTGGCGCAGGTCGCCACGCCGGCCCTCAAGGAACAGCGACAGAAGGACATCGCGGCCGCCGAGGTGCGCCGCGGCCGGGAGACCGCCGAGCATGAGGAAACCGCCGCCAAGCTGGCGGAGCAGCCGGTCGAACTCAAGCTCAAGGTCGGCCCGGGTGGCCAGGTCTTCGGCTCCGTCACCGCGGCCGAGTTCGTCAAGGCGGTGAAGGCCCAGCGGAAGCTTGAAGTCGACCCCAAGCAGCTGCACGGCCTGCCGCTTTCCTCGATCGGACCGGCCCAGGTCTCTGCTAAACTGGGGCTGGGCGTGTCCGCCGTGATCCCGGTAATCGTCAAAGGCGCCAAGGCCGCCGGAACCGCGAAGTCCGCGCGCACCGCACCCGAGAAAGAACCCGCCGAGGCCTAATGTCACAACATCAGACCAAATACGTCTTCGTCACCGGCGGGGTAGTGTCTTCTTTGGGCAAGGGGGTTACCACGGCGGCGCTGGGCCGGCTGCTGAAGGGCCGCGGCGTTAAGGTCAGCATCCTCAAGATCGACCCGTACATCAACGTCGACCCCGGCACGATGAACCCGTACGAACACGGCGAGGTGTTCGTGACCGCCGACGGCGCCGAGACCGACCAGGATCTCGGCCACTATGAGCGGTTCATCGACGAGGAACTGGTCCGTGAGTCGAACTTCACTACCGGCCAGGTCTACCAGACGCTGATCGAACGGGAGCGCAAGGGCGACTTCCTCGGCAAGACCGTGGAAGAGGTCCCGCACGTCACTGACGAGATCATCCGCCGGATCGAGGCGGCCGCCGAGAAGACCAAGGCGGAGGTGCTGCTGGTCGAACTCGGCTCGACGATCGGTGATATCAAGGGAATGGCGTTCCTGGAGGCGTTCCGGCAGCTTCGGAACCAGGTCGGCCGCCACAAGACGATGTCGGTGCACGTCTCGCTGCTGCCGCACCTCGGGACCACCGAGGAGCTGAAGACGCGTCCGGCGCAGTACAGCGTCAAGGAGCTGCGCAGCTACGGTTTGCCGACGCACATCCTGGTGGCCCGGGCGGACAAGCCGATTCCGGATGCGATACTCGAAAAGCTTGCCGTGACCTGCGACGTGCGGCGGGAGGCGGTCGTCCCGATGTCGACGACCAAGAATGTCTACGACGTCCCCGTCCGGCTCGAGTCGATCGGGCTGTGGAAGGTCATCAAGGAGCGGCTGGAATTGCCCGACCGCGATTCGGACCTGCGGGACTGGGCGAAGATGGTCGACAAGACCGAGGAGCTGAAGCGGGAGGACGATCTGGAGATCGCGATCGTCGGCAAGTACGTGGAGCTGAATGACGCGTACATCTCGGTCTCCGAAGCGGTAAAGGCGGCGGCGTTACAGCAGTCGCCGGCGGGCCGCGGCGTGAAGATCCGGTGGGTTAACTCCGAGGACGTCGAGAAGGAAGGTCCGCGCCACCTGGACGGCGTCGATGGCGTGGTCGTGCCCGGCGGCTTCGGCGACCGCGGCGTGGAAGGAAAGATCATGGCCGCGACCTGGTGCCGCGAGAACAAGGTGCCGTACCTTGGGCTTTGCCTCGGCATGCAGGTGCTGACGATCGAGTTCGCGCGGCACGTACTCGGCGACGACACGGCCAACTCGGCCGAGTTCGATCTGAAGACGAAACACCCGGTGATCCACCTAATGGAATCGCAACAGTCGGTCTACACCAAGGGCGGCACGATGCGGCTTGGGAACTGCCCCTGCAAGCTGGCGGAGGGATCGCTGGCGTGGGCGGCGTACGAAGAGGCGGCGGGCGAGACGACCGGCGAGATCGTCGAGCGCCATCGGCACCGCTATGAATTCAACAATGATTACCGTGAGCAGCTGGCGGCGGCCGGCCTGCGAATCGCCGGAACCACGCCGGACGACGTGCTGGTGGAGATCGTCGAGATCGCCGACCATCCGTTCATGGTGGGCAGCCAGTTCCATCCCGAGTTCAAATCGCGGCCGGACCGGGCGCACCCGCTGTTCTCGAGGTTCATCAAGGCGGCCGTTAAACGAACGGCCCCGGCTAAACAGACAAAGAAAGCTTAAGCGACGACGGAAACGACGGTCTTGCGGACGCGGCTGCCGCTGAAGGTGGTCTTCTGGCGCTTGGCGTATTTCACGGTGCCGGTGGCGGTGGCGAACAGGGTGTCGTCTTTGCCCTTGCCGACGTTCGTGCCGGGTTCCATCCAGCGGCCGCGTTGGCGGACCAGGACACTACCGGCGTGGACCTGCTGTCCGTCGCCGACCTTCACGCCCAGACGCTGACCGGCGGAGTCGCGCCCGAGCTTGGTAGTACCGCCTGCTTTAGTATGTGCCATTTAGGTTCTCTCTAGGATAAATAATTCGTGGATGACCCGCTGCTTGGGTCGGGAAACGTCGATCGAATCCCGATTCGTCAGGTCCGGATAGGAAAAACCGTCCGGAAGGGGTCGAATTACAGCGTAACCAAGCCGCTCCGCCTGGTCAATCGTCCGGAGGCGGATCAGCTTGCGCGAGTTCGGGACGCGCCAGGCCGGCAGGGTCAGCACGAGGCGCACCCCCTTCGGCGCAGTCCGCAGGAATTCCGCGGCGCGCCGCAGGAACTTCTCCGTCATCGTCTCCGCGAACTTGGCCTCGCGTTCCATGTCCTGCTCGTTGGCGCCGCCGCGCAGCGGCGTGCCGAGGTAGCCTTCGGTTGCCAGGGCAGCCGGCTGGTCGGCGGGGAGCTCGGTCGTGGCATCTCGGACGGTCACCTCGGATTCCGGCAGCTTCGGATATTGCTCCGCGAGCCAACGCAGGTTGCGCCGCGCGGCATCGACCGCGTCCGGCGTGATGTCCGATCCGAAAGTGCGGTGGCCGAGCAGGACCGACTCCAGCAGCAGGTTGCCGACGCCGCAGAACGGGTCGTAGACGGCGAGCTTCGGGTCGCCCCGGGTCGCGAGATTGACCATCGTCCGGGCCAGTTGCGGCGGCAGCATGCCGCGCTTGGCGTCGGCGGCCGGCTTGTCGTAGTCCCGCGCGCCGAACCCTTCAAAGTCGTAGACCCAGACGGTGCGGCCGACGCGGTAGCCGTCCGGCGTCTCGAACACGCCCCAATCGGCGCCCGGGCTGATCAGTTCGTTGTGCTGCACCTGGACCGCCGAAAGTTCGCCGTCCTCCGGCCGGCCAGACTTGCCTTTCGGCCTGCCGACGAATCGCGGCTGGACGCCGCGAGACTTCAGGAACTTTTTCACGTGCGTTGCCAACGGAGTCGCCTTGTCGGAGGAGTACGAACTCACGCCGAAGGCGAACTTTCCCTCCGCGGGGACCTTGGACGCCGCTGCTTCCAGGGCGGAACGGGCGTCGCCGAACGAATCCGGCCGGAGCTTCAGCAACTTGGTCGTCGCGCCGAGCCGAGCCGCCAGCTTCGGATCGAATCCGGTGAGCTCGATGGCGTACTTTCCGAGCGGCTTGATCGAGAAGCCGTACTTGCCGGACAGCGCGTGTAGCTCCGCCACGGACAGCGCGGGGTTACGGCCGAAAATCGCGGCGAAAGTCTCAGTGATCGGGGAAGCCATGTCCTAAGCATGGTGCATTAGTATTGGTATGTGAAACGGATCGGAAGATGAAACGGATCAAGCTCGGCAAACATAACTTCGAGGAAGCGGTCGCCACGGCGGTCGAGTTCCTGGTCGAAGGCGGCGTCGTGCTGATGCCGACCGACACCAGCTACGGTCTGGCGGCCGATGCGGCGCGTGACGAAGCGGTCGCCTACGTGAACCGGCTTAAGGCGCGGACGGACGATTCGGGGAACGCAGCTGCGAAACCCGCCGCAGTCTCTAAGCCGCTGTCGGTAATCGTATCCGGACGGCGCCAAGCGGAGGCGATCGCCTCCTTCAATCCCGCGGCGATCAAGTTGTGGGACGCGTTCATGCCGGGGCCGTTGACTTTAGTGTTGCCGCTCACGGACGGATCCGGCCTCAAGCACGGCGACGCCGGGACGGTCGGGATCCGGTATCCGAAGGACGATTTCGCGATCCAGGTCGCCGAACGGTTCGAGCGTCCGTACACTTCCACCAGCGCGAACCGATCGGGCCGGCCTCCGGCGTACGATCCCGACGAGTTCCTGGATACGCTAAGTACGGACGACCCGTTACCGCATCTCGTCGTCGACGCCGGAACGCTGCCGATGCGACCCGTCTCGACGGTGGTCGAAGTGCTCAAGACCAAGGCGAAGGTGCTGCGTGAGGGTGCGATTCCGGCGGCGGATATCGAAGCGGCGCTGGTGTAACTCGTTCCGCAGCCGGCTGCGGTAAGCTGGAGTCATGAGTTCACACGGGCAGGACCCCGAACTTTTTGACGCGATCGACCGCGAGGCGAGGCGCCAGCGCGATGGCCTCGAGCTGATCGCGTCCGAGAACTACGTATCGAAAGCGGTACTCGAGGCGACCGGTTCGATCCTCGCCAATAAGTACGCCGAGGGCTATCCGGGCAAGCGGTATTACGGCGGCTGCCAGTTTGTGGACGAGGTCGAGGAACTGGCGCGAGAACGGGCAAAGAAACTGTTTGGCGTGAAGTACGTCAACGTCCAGCCGCACTCCGGTTCGCAGGCGAATATGGGAGTATATCTGGCATTGGTCGATCCGGGCGACACGATCATGGGCCAGTCTCTGGCGGAAGGCGGTCACCTGACCCACGGCTCACCGGTGAGTTTTTCCGGCAAGTTTTACAATGTAGTACCTTACGGTCTTGATCCCGAGACCGAGCTTGTGGACATGGACCGCGTCGCCGCGTTGGCGAAGGAACACAAGCCCAAGCTGATCATGTGCGGCTACTCGGCCTATCCGCGATCGCTCGACTGGGTGCGGTTCAGGGAAATCGCCGATTCCGTCGGTGCATACCTCGTGGCGGACATTGCGCACATCGCCGGGCTGATCGCGGCGGATGAATATCCGGATCCGGTCGGCCACGCGCACGTGATCACGACGACCACTCACAAGACGCTGCGTGGCCCCAACGGCGGGATGATCATGACTAACGACGAAGAGTTGGCGCAAAAGATAGACAAGGCGGTGTTTCCCGGCATGCAGGGGAGGCCGTTGATGCACGCCGTCGCGGCCAAGGCGGTCTGTTTCGGCGAGGCGCTCCGGCCGGAGTTCAAGCAGTACGCCAAGCAGGTCGTTGCGAACGCGGCGGCGTTGGCGGAGCAACTCACCGCCGACGGCTTCCGGCTGGTGACCGGCGGGACGGACAACCACCTGATGCTCGTCGACCTGCGGCCGTTCGGCGTGACCGGCAAGGTCGCGGAAGAGACGCTGGACGCGGCGGCGATCACGCTTAACAAGAATGCGATCCCCAACGACCCGGAGAAACCGTTCGTGACCAGCGGGGTCCGGATCGGCACCCCGGCGGTGACGACGCGCGGGATGAAGGAAGACGAGATGCGCGAGATCGGGAAACTGATCACGAAAGTGTTGAAGTCTCCGGACGACGCGAAGGTCCGCGACGAGGTCCGCGCCGCGGTGAAAAAGCTCACCGCCAAGTTCCCGCTACCGAGCTAGCGTGCTACATTTGAATTGAAATGAAAAAGACACTCGCAGGATTTGCCCTAGCGCTTGCGGTCGTAATTTTCCCGCAGACGGTCTTAGCAGTTACGATCGATTCTCCGGCAGATGGCTCAAGTGTCGGCAATTCGTTTACGATTACCGGAACCTACGGGCCTTCGGTCGGCGATTCTAATGAATGCAACGTGGGTCCGCTGGGAGTACAGGGGTATGAAGAGTTCGTTAATCCGCAAGGACTTTCGTTCAACGAAGCTAACAAGACCTTTAAGTACATCGTGAACGTCAAAGAATCGCTTACTACGGATGGGCAGCAACCCAATCCGCCGGTTTACATCAAGCCGGGGGAGGTAACGTTCATTGCCAGTTCGATCGCGGTGCCGGAGAACGGTGAATGTAAGACGGACCGCGTGACTCTTAATGTTGGCCCTCAAGTGAAAGCGGCCTCGGCAGAGCCGACTGCGACACCGACTCCGACGTCTACCGTCACCCCCACGCCCGTCGAAGCCGAGACATCCGAAGGCTGGTTCGACAACCTCGATCCCGTTCTCGTGCTGCTGATCGGAGCGATCGCCGGCGGCGGGGCGACCGGACTCGCGGAATACTCCTGGATCCGGCACCGCCGGAAGCACGGCAAGTAGTCGGTCCTTCCGTTGGTGAGCTGATTTTTCGCGGACTTCGTAGTACCATTGTTCGTTATGAAGGAGTTGACCCCTGAACGGTTCCTGACGGACGACACTCGCGCTCGCGAGGCTTGCCAGGATTCCCTCACATGCCAATTCGTGGACAGCGGCACGCTCGGGTCGATCGAACTGCGCGGCCTTGTCCGGCAATTGGAGCGGAATTCGATCTACGCCGCGTCATTCGCCCAGAACCCGGCGGAGTGGGCGATGCACGCTCAAGCGTACTTCGACAAGGACGAGCGGCAGCTTGGCGGACACCCTCACGACATCGTCGTTCTGGAGAATACGCGACGGATCCTCGCCCGGACGGTCCGGGCCGATAGCCGTCACCTCGGCTTCGTCGTGCGCTCGGACTACAACCCGGCGGCGATTTACCGCGACCCGGACGCCGACCGGTAGGACCGCCGATAGGACCCGCGGTACGATACGGACGGAGGGAGTCGCTACAATAGCGATATGGCTCCTGAATCCAATTTGCTCGACGAACTCAACGAGAACCAGCGGCTGGCCGCCGAGACCACCGACGGTCCGGTCTTGATTTTGGCCGGCGCGGGCTCCGGCAAGACCCGCGCCCTGACCTACCGCGTCGCGCACCTGATCTGCGACAAGCAGGTGCCGGCCGCGTCGGTCCTGGCGGTGACGTTCACGAACAAGGCCGCCAACGAGATGAAGGAACGGGTCATGAAGCTGCTCCGGAGACAGGTACCGGAGCGGGCAAGCCGGGCGGCCCAGGAACGGCTCGGCCTGCCGGTGATCGGGACGTTCCATTCCGTCTGCGTGCGGATCCTCCGGCGCGACGGCGCCCAGATCGGCCTGGCCCCCGGCTTCACGATCTACGACGCGCACGACTCGCAGGTCGCGGTGAAGACGGCGATGGACTATCTCGGCATCTCCCAGAAGCAGTACAATCCCGGGTTCGTCCGACACGAGATTTCCGCCGCCAAGAACGAGCTGGTCGACGCTGCCAAGTACGGCGAACTGGCGCAGGGCGAACCGCAGACGACGATCGCCGCGATCTACCGCGAGTACCAGAAGCTACTAAAGCGGAACGACGCGCTGGATTTCGACGACCTGCTGGTCGAGGTCGTCCGGCTCTTCTCGACCCGGCCGGAAGTACTCAAGAAATACCAGGACACCTGGCGCTACGTGATGGTCGACGAATATCAGGACACGAACCACGTGCAGTATCAGCTGACGAAGCTGCTCGCGCAGGGGCACGGCAACCTTTGCGTGGTCGGCGATCCGGACCAGGGGATTTATTCGTGGCGTGGCGCGGACATCCGGAACATCCTCGAGTTCGAGAAGGACTATCCCGCCGCGAAGGTCGTGAAGCTGGAGCGGAACTATCGCTCGACGCAGAACATCCTGGATGCGGCGCAGGCCGTGATCGAGAAGAATACCGGACGCAAGGAGAAGGCGCTTTGGACCGAGGCCGGTCCCGGCGAGAAGCTCCAGGTGTTCGAGGCGCGGAACGAGCGGGACGAGGCCGACCAGATCGTCCGGGAGATCCGCCGTCTGGCTGCCGGATCGGGAGATGACTCGCACCGGCTCCGTGACGTGGCGGTGCTCTACCGGACCAACGCGCAGTCCCGCGCCGTGGAAGAACGGCTGATCGCTGCGAACCTGCCGTACCGTGTGGTCGGCGGCGTGCGGTTCTACGAGCGCAAGGAGGTCAAGGACGTGTTGGCGTATCTCCAGGCGCTGCATAATCCGAACGACACGTTGGCTTGGAAGCGGATCATCAACGTGCCGACGCGCGGGATCGGCGACAAGGCCGTTGCGGTGATGTTGGAGACGGCGGATCGCGAAGGCCTGTCGCTGAAGGGCGTGGTCGAACGGTCGGAGCAGCTCGCGGACCTGGCGCCGGCCAGCCGCCGGGCGGTCGTCCGGTTCGCGGGGATGCACGCCAAGCTTCGCAAGCTGGTCGAGGACGGCGGTACGGTCGACGAACTGATCACGGCGATGCTCAAAGAGACCGGCTATGCAGAGTGGATCGACGACGGCACGGTCGAGGCGGCCGCCCGGCTGGAGAACCTCAAAGAACTCTCCGGCGCCGCCAAACGGTACGACCACCTGAAGGGCGAGGAGGGGTTGTCGGTCTTCCTCGAGGACGTCTCGCTGATTACCGACGTCGATCAGTACGACCAGGACGCTGACTCCGTGACGTTGATGACTTTGCACGCCGCGAAGGGACTGGAGTTTCCGGTAGTGATGATCGTCGGGCTCGAGGAAGGCATCTTCCCGCACTCGCGCAGCCTGATGGACGCCAGCGAGATGGAGGAGGAACGGCGGCTGGCGTACGTCGGCATGACTCGCGCGATGAAACGGCTGTATTTGTTGCACGCGGCGTCACGGGTTTTGTATGGAACGCCGCAGGCGAACCTGCCGAGCCGGTTCCTGTCGGAGATTCCGGAAGGACTGCTCGACGTCAGCGCGTTATCGACGGGATCGCGGATCGCGGATTCCCGATCGAGGCAGGGCGGCTGGTCGCTCGGCGGCTCCAGCACCCCACGGGCAAAGGAACCGTACAAACATCCGTCAGAAGCGTTCAGCCAGGAGGAAGTCTATCTGGAGTCCGGCGACACCGTCTCGCACCCGAAGTTCGGCAAAGGAACGGTAAAGGAGGTCGGCGACACGATCCTGACCGTGGACTTCGACGACGGGACTAAGAAACTTTCCTCGGCGTTTGCCGGGATGTTGAAGAAGGAATGATAGGACGATGACTGACCGGATTCGTGCCAAGAAGTCGCTCGGTCAGCACTGGTTGGCCGACCGGAAGGCGGTCGAGAAGATCGTCGAGGTCGCGGAGCTAACCGGCAAAGAGACGGTCGTGGAGGTCGGACCGGGGCCGGGAATCCTGACCCCGCTGCTTGCCGAGCGCGCCAAACAGGTCATCGCGGTCGAGCTGGACCGCGAGCTAATCCCCAAGCTCGAGACCGAGGTCGCCGGCTGTAAAAACGTCGAGATTCGGCAGGCGGACATCCTCGATGTCGATCCGGCGGAGCTGCGGGAATCCGCCGGGCCGTATCACGTGGTCGGCAACGTGCCGTACTATATCACCTCGAAGATTATCCGGCATTTCCTGGAGACGCCGCACCGGCCGGAGTCCATGACCCTGACGATCCAAAAGGAAGTCGCGGAGCGGATCTGCGCGTTGCCGCCGAAAATGAGCATTCTGGCCGTGTCCGTGCAGCTATACGGCAAGCCAAGGATCGCCGGACGGATCCCGGCCAAGGCATTCCGCCCCCCGCCGGAGGTCGACTCCGCGATCCTGCGCATCGAAGAGATCGCCCAGAGCCAGGCCGACTTGGACCGGACGCTCGACGGCGTCTCCGAGTCAGCCGTCTTCTCGTTCGTCCGCGGCGGGTTCTCCGAAAAGCGGAAACAGCTCCACAACGCCCTGGCTCACAACCTCGATCTGTCGCACGAGCAGGCCGAGGCGCTGCTCCGCCAGGCCGGCATCGAACCGAACCGCCGCGCCGAGACGCTCAGCATAGAGGACTGGGTGACTCTGGCCCGGCAGGCGACCCGCTGACCGGTTACTCGACGGTGACGCTTTTCGCGAGATTCCGAGGCATGTCTACGTCGGTGCCGCGGGTGACCGCCATCTCATAGGCGAACAGTTGCAAGGGAATCGCCAGGACGAACGGCTCCAAGACCTCATGCACCTTCGGGACCTCCAAGACCGCGTCGGCCAACCCGTCCAAGTCGCGGTTGCCCTCGGTCGTGACCGTAAGCACCGAACCCTCCCGGGCCCGGATTTCCTCCAGGTTCGACTTCGTCTTCTCGTACAATGCGTTTTGCGGAGCCAACACGACTGCCAGCAGCTTTGGGTCGACCAGTGCGATCGGTCCGTGCTTCATCTCGCCGGCGGGGTAGGCCTCGGCGTGGACGTAGGAAATCTCCTTCAGCTTGAGCGCGCCTTCCAGCGCCATCGGATAGGTCAGGCCGCGGCCGAGGTACAGCGCGTCGCGGGTGCCGTGATAGCGCTTCGCCGCCGCCGCGACCTCGTCCCGGTGTTTCAGTTGGCTGGCCATGATTTCCGGCAGCTCGGCCGCCGCTTTCGCGATCGCGGCGCCCGCCGCTTCCGACAGGTTCCGGACCCGGCCGATCTGCAGCGCCAACAACAACAGCACGCCGAGCATATTCGTGAACGCCTTGCTCGAGGCCACCCCGATCTCCGGTCCGGCGTGAATGTACGTCCCGCCGTCGGCGACCTCGCGGGCGATCGTCGAACCGATCACGTTGATTACGCCGATCGTGCGGGCGCCTTTCGCCTTGGCCTCGCGGATCGCAGCCAGGGTATCCGCCGTCTCGCCGGATTGGGACAAGGCCACGCAGAGCGTCCGCTCGCTGACGATCGGGTTCCGGTAGCGCCATTCGCTGGCGACTACCGCGGTCGCCGGCACGCGCGCCAGTTTCTCCAGCCAGTACGCCGCCACTTGTCCGGCGTATAACGCGGTGCCGCAGCCGATTAGGACGACCTGGTCGATGTCGCGCAGTTCGTCGTCGGTAAGGTTCACGCCGCCGAGCTTCGCGGTGCCGGTGTCCGGGCGGAGCCGGCCGCGGATCGCGTCGTGCAGTACCTCGGGCTGCTCGTAGATTTCCTTGAGCATGAAGTGGGCGTAGCCTTGCTTCTGGACGTCGTCGAGCTTGCCGGAAATCTTGGTAGCCTTCCGTTTGACCGGCTGCGCGTCGAGCGTCTCCAGTCGGACGTCGTCCGCCGTAATTTCGGCCATCTCGTCGTCCTCGAGGTATACGACCCGGCGGGTGCGGCCGAGCAGCGCGGAGGTGTCGGACGCCACCAGGTGTTCGCCGTCGCCGTAACCGATCACCAAGGGACTGCCGCGCCGCGCCGCCACCAGCATGCCGGGGTAATCGGCGGACAGCACGACGATTCCGAACGTGCCGCGGACTTCGCGCAGGGCGGCCCGGACTCCTTCGGCCAACGGCCGGTCGACGCCTTCCCGTTTCTTGCGATCGACTTCGGTGTTGACCAGCTGGGCCAAGACCTCCGTATCGGTATCGCTTGTAAACGTGACGCCGCGCCTCGCCAACACGTCGCGGATCGAGCGGTAGTTCTCGATGATGCCGTTATGGACGAGCGCCAGCTTGCCGGCCACGTGCGGATGGGCGTTGGGTTCGCTCGGTACGCCGTGGGTAGCCCATCGGGTATGGGCGATGCCGATGGTCGCGCCCGATTCGGTCAGCCGCTTCTCGAGTTCGCTGATCCGCCCGACCGCCTTGGTGACGGCGAGCTCCATGCCGGTCAGCTCGGCCACTCCCGCGGAATCGTAGCCGCGGTACTCCAACCGTTTCAATCCTCCCAATAGCACAGGCTGTGCAAGCCCGCTTCCTACGTACCCGGCGATTCCGCACATGACGACAGTATACGCTGCTTGGTCAAGTCCGGCGTACACTGGGGTCATGCCTGCGCAGGTCACCGCCCGCCATCGGAAACAGCGATTCGTCTTCGTGCCCGGCCTGGGCACGGACGGTTCGGTATACAAGCCGTTTCTCGATGCGTTCCGATCCGAGTACGACGTGCAGTCCGCGGATCTTGCAGTCCGTTTTCCACAGAAACTTTCCTGGCAGTTTTTCTTCAGCCCGATCGACCGGGCAATCAACCGGGTAACCGACCAGAAGCCGGTGATCCTGATCGGTCACTCGATGGGCGGATCGGTCGCACTGAAATACGCCGCCAGCCATCCCGGCCGGGTCGAGCGCGTGATCGCGATAGCCCCGGTGCTGTTTCCGTTCAAGCGGGTACGTCATCGCACTCGGGAGAACCTGCACAATTCCTTAATCTCGCTGACCGGCGGACACCCTTTGCACGCGCTGCGAATCCGAGGGGTGATCAAGCGCCGGACCGTCGGCGGCCGGGCCCGTAAGCTCTACGATTTCGTCGACACGATCGACCTTGCTTACGACCTCCCGAAGCTTCGCCAAGCCGCCATCCTCTTTCCGGAGCACGAAGAGGTGACTCCCCGTGCCCATTTCGAGCAGGTCTCTCAAGAATTCCCCAAGGTCCGGACAGTATTGGTTCTCGGCAGTCACCACAACATCGCGCTGGCACCGAAGCGCGTGATCGAAGCGGTCAAGAAGGAGCTCCATGCCTGATCCGGGGATCCTCTACGTCGTCGCGACGCCGATCGGGAACCTCGGCGATATCACGTTCCGCGCGGTCGAGACGCTGAAGGACGTCCGTCTGATCCTGGCCGAGGATACGCGGACGGCGAAGAAGCTGCTGGGCCGCTATGACATCGCGACGCCGGTCACGAGCTACCATCAGCATTCTCGGGGCCGGAAATCCGAGGACATACTGCGCGAGCTGGCGGAAGGCCACGACCTGGCCCTGATCACCGAAGCCGGCACGCCGGCGATCGCGGACCCCGGTAGCCGGTTGGTCGAGCTGGCCCGGCGGCACGGGCATCGCGTGATCCCGATCCCGGGAGCGGCGGCGGTTACTACCGCGCTGTCGGCGGTCGGGCTCGGCGGTGACGAGTTCACGTTTCTCGGATTCCTGCCGAACAAGAAGGGCCGGCAGAAACGGCTGGGCCAGCTGGCCGGAATGGTCTCGCCGGTCGTGCTCTATGAATCGCCCTATCGGATCCGCAAACTCCTGGCCGAACTGGCGGAGCGGTATCCGGATGCGCAGGTCTCCGTCGCCCGGGAAATCACCAAGAAATTCGAGGACATCCGGGTCGGGACCCCTGCGGAACTCGCCGCCCACTTTGAGGCACAGGCGCCCAAGGGAGAATTCGTGGTCGTCATCCGGACATGAAGCGGCTCGAAATCACGGTGCACGGGGCCGTCCAGGGCGTGAACTTCCGGTACCGCACCGAGCAGGAAGCCCGGAGGCTCGGCTTGACCGGACAAGTCTGGAACAACCCGGACGGGACGGTCGGCATCGTCGCCGAAGGGCCGAAGGACCGGCTGGACGAATTGCTGGCCTGGGTCGCGCGGGGCCCGGAACACGCCCGGGTCGACGCGCACGACTATCGCTGGGCAAATCCGACCGGCGAGTTCGCCGGCTTCGCTGCGCGGCGATAGTCACGCGGCACGTCAATACCGCTACAATAGCTTCCGTATGGCGAAAACCGAGCAGTCAGGCGGGAAAACTCTCGCGAACGGGCGTAAGAAGTTCTACGTCACCACCCCCATCTACTACGTGAACGACAAGCCGCACATCGGCCATGCGTACACCAGCACGGCAACCGACGTGCTCGCGCGCTGGCACCGGCTGCTCGGCGATGACAC
The DNA here is from genome assembly GCA_030699935.1 of bacterium. Taxonomy (GTDB): domain Bacteria; phylum Patescibacteriota; class SICC01; order SICC01; family SICC01; genus JALYJZ01. Next base: position 18,536 of record JAUYKS010000010.1, read on the forward strand.
GTTTCTGCTCACCGGAACCGACGAAAACACGCTGAAGCTGGTCGAGAAGGCGAAAAAGGAAGGAGTCGAACCCCGCGAGATCGCCGATCGGTACGCCGAACGGTTCGAGGCGTCCGCCAAGGTGATGGAAATCTCATACGACCGGTTCATCCGCACGACCGACGAGGCCAAGCATCACCCCGGCGCGCAGGAAATCTGGAAGCGGATCGAAAGCGCCGGCCATATCTACAAGGGAACCTACGAAGGTCTCTATTGCGTAGATTGCGAGGCGTACTACACCGAGAAAGACCTGACCGACGGCAAGTGTCCGATCCACAGCACGCCGCCGCAGAAACTCAAGGAGGAGAACTACTTCTTCAAGCTTTCCGCGTTCGGCGACCAGGTGAAGGAGGCGATCGATTCCGGCAAGTACGAAGTGGTTCCGGAAACGCGCCGGAACGAGATCCTCAGCGTGATCGCCGGCGGCCTCAAAGACGTGTCCTGCTCCCGGCCGGCGGACAAGCTGACCATGGGCGTGCCGGTTCCCGGCGACGATACGCAGCGGATGTACGTCTGGTTCGAGGCCCTGACCAACTACCTCAACGGCATCGGATTCGGATGGGACGAAAAGCGGTTCGCGAGGTACTGGCCGGCCGACATCCACGTCATCGGCAAGGAGATCAGCCGGTTCCATGCCGCGATTTGGCCGGCGATGCTGTTGGCGGCCGAGTTGCCGCTGCCGAAGAAGCTGTATGTCCATGGGTTCTTCACGATGGAAGGCGAGAAGATGAGCAAATCGAAGGGGAACGTCGTCGATCCGTTCGAGCTGGTCGAGAAGCATGGCGTCGACCCGGTCCGGTATTACCTATTGCGAGCGCTGCCGTACGCCGAGGACGGCGACTTCTCGGAGCGGCGGTTCAAGGAAATGTACGATTCCGAACTCGCCAACGACCTCGGCAACCTGGCCAGCCGGGTCCTGACCTTGGTCGAGAAGAAGTGCGACGGAAAGGTGCCGGAAGGCAAGGCCGATCCGAAGCTCAAGGAGCACGTCGCGCAGACGCACCACGAGCTCGCGAACCTGCTCGACGCCCCGAAATTCGCGGAAGCGCTGGAGAGGCTCAACGGGTTGGTTTCGCTGGCGAACCGGTTCATCGAGGAGAACAAGGTGTACCAACAGGAGGGCGACGACCTGAACGGTTCGCTGTATACGCTGGCGCAAACTCTCGGCCACCTGGCGCTGCTGTACCAGCCGTTCATTCCCGGCAAGGCCGGCGAGCTGCAGCAGCGGCTCGGACTCAAACCGGACGGTTGGGACGCGGACTCGTTACTGGAGTGGGAAAAGGTCCCGGCCGGCACGAAGGTCGCCAAAGGCGAGCCGCTGTTCCCGAAGTAGTAACAAACAAGCGATAACAAACAAATATGTTGAGACCCTTCTACCACCCGCTTCACCTCACCGCGCACGCCAAGGAGCTCCATCATTTGTTCTGGTCGGACGCCGTGGCGTCGGTCGGCGTGGCCCTGGTGCAGTTGTTGGTTCCGGCATACCTGCTCACGCTGGGTTATTCGTTGCCGGAAGTCTGCCTGTTCTTCATCATCCTCTACGGCGGTCAGATCCCGATGGCCTACCTGACCGCCCGGCTGATGAGTCGGGTTTCCCCGAATGTGCTGATGGGGGTCGGTAACCTGTTGGCCATCCTCTCGTATGTCGTCTTGCTGCTGCTGTCGGTTACCGACATCCCGCTCTGGGTACCCGCCGTGATGCGGGCAGTGGACAAGGGACTGTACTATATACCGTTCCATCTGAGTTTCTCAAAGTCGCGGAAGCGGGCGAAAGGCGACAGCCAGGTCGGCATAATGAAAGCGCTGAACATCCTGGCGGCCGGCAGCGCGCCGGCGGTCGGAGGAATCGTTGCGTCGCTGGCCGGAATCGCCTGGGTGTACGGGATTGCCGCTGGAACGTTCCTAGTGGCAGCGATTATTATCCTGAGGGGCCAGGACGTGGCCAAGCATCGCCGGTTCAAACGCAGCCTGCTTTCCCGGCGGGTGATTCCCGACGTGGTGGCCAACGGCCTGGGCAGCAGCATGGACGTCGTCGAGACCGTCGTCTGGCCTTTGATCATCTTCCTGCTGGTCAAGTCGTACGCCGGTGTCGGAATCCTGAGCTCGGTCGTCGTATTAACGTCGGCCGCGGTCGCGTTCTGGACCGGCCGCCGGGCCGACCATCACGGTGAGCGGCGCTATCTCAAGCGAGGCTCGTGGGTGGCATCGGTGACGAACGCGCTTCGGTTGATCGCCGCCAGCGCGGTACACATCTTCGGAATCAACTTACTCAGCGGCGTCGGACAGTCGTTGCTGAGAACGGCTTTCGTTTCCCGGTTCTACAAGCACGCCGATCGGGAACCGCGGCTCGAATACGTCTGGGCGATGGAAACCGGTCACGTGGCCGGATGGATGATCTTCATGTCGACTCTGTTCGTGCTGGCTTCGGTGCTGCCGGTCGGAGCGGCCCTGACGGCGTTTGTGATCATCGCGGTTCCGTTAAGCTTTGGCGCACGGTTGATACGATAATCCTATGAGCGACCTCAATCTCGTCGACACCCACGCTCACCTGGACTTCGACCAATTCGCCGAGGATCGCGGCCAAGTGCTGGCCCGGGCCACGGCCGCCGGCGTCACCCGCCTGATCAACGTCGGGACGAGTTTGGCTGCCAGCGAGCGGTGCATCGAGCTGGCGACAGCGCACGAGAACGTCTGGGCGGCGGCCGGCGTACATCCGTCGGAGTCCGGGGAGCTCGTCGCCGAAGACGGGACGGTCAAGCCGGACGCCGCCGCGCGGCTGCGAAAGCTGGCGCATCACGAGCGTGTCGTCGCGATCGGTGAGATCGGGTTCGACTTGTTCCGTGACACGAATCCCTCGGAAGAGCTGCAGTTGGCCGCGTTCCATGCCCAAGGCGAGATCGCACAGGAGGCCGGCCTGCCGGTCATAATCCACCTGCGGGCGGCCACCGAACCGGCGTTGGACACGCTCGTGGGCCATGTCTGTGCAGCAGCAGCCGACCCGTCACGTCGGCACCCCGGCGTCGCGCATTGCTACACGGGCGGACTGGCTGACGCGAAACGGTTATTGCAGGCGGGATACTACATCTCCTTCACCGCGCCGATCACCTATCCGAAGAACTACGCCCTGCGGGAAGTCGTGAAGGCGGTCCCGCTCGAGAAGATCATGGTCGAGACGGACTGCCCGTTCCTGCCGCCGCCGGCTTTGCGCGGTCAGCGTAACGAGCCGGCGTACGTGGTGAAAACCGCCAAAAAAATCGCTGAACTGAAGGGTATTTCACTCGAGGAAGTCGCCGACGCAACCACGGCGAACGCCGAGCGCCTGTTCGGAATCGCGTAGCGGACACGCCCGGACAGACGCAATTGTCGCGGCCGCGGCATGGCGGTAGCATGAGGCTGCGAATGTCTGGAAACAAAAAGAAATTCCCGCTGCGGTTGTTACTGCTCTCCTGCGTGCTGGCGGCGGCGTTTGTCGTTCCGAATCTGGCCGAGGCGGACCCGATCGATGAATTCACCAAGATCGAGCAGCGCCTGAGCGAGAAGGCCGGAGAAATCGATACGCTGCAAGGGGAATTGGACCTGCTGAACGAGACTGCCGAGGCCAAGCTCGCGGTGGTCGCCGAGCTGCAAGGACGCGTCGCCGAAGTCCGCGGCGAACTCGACGCGATAACCGCCCATTTGGAAGAGTTGGCGGGCGACGAACTGTCCTCCCGGGAATCGCTCCAACAGGTAGTGCGGGTCGACTACATCGAGGGATCACCGGGGGCGTGGGAGGTATTGGCCGGCGCCGGCGGACTGTCCGAAGCGCTGGGCCAACAGAACGCGCAAGGTTCGCTGGGGGACTATGCGAACGGGTTGGCCGAGGATCTCGAGAAAGCCCAGAAGGACATCGACCGGGATCGGAAAAGCCTGGTTTCGCGGAAGCAGAACTTGGAACGTCTGGAATCGGAAGCCGGCCGGCAGCTCCGGGAACTGGAAGCGGTCCGGAATGCCAAGCGGCAGCTCTTGGAATCCACCCAAGGCCAGGAGGACGCGTACCAGAAACAATACGCGGCGCTTCGTGACCAGCTGATCAAAATGGGGATATTCGGCAGGAGTGGCTGTTCGCGCGTCGGCTCCCACGTCTGGCCGGGCACCGACGGCTACTTCAACCAGTGCGACTCACGCTGGGCGGACTGGAAACTCGGCTATTCCGACAGCTCGACCCTCGGCGATTACGGCTGCGGCGTGGCGGCATTGGCGATGGTCTACAAGACGTACGGGGGAGTCAGCGACACGAATCCGCTAAGGATGAATCAGGAACTCCGGAGAGCGGCCGCGTTCTGGGACGACCTGTTGGTCTGGGGGAACGTGTCCGGAGCCTACGATAACGCGTTGCGGGTAACGGCCCACGGCGGCGCCGACTGGGACCTGATCAAGCGACGACTCGATGCCGGCAGCCCGGTGATGGTGTATATCGACCGCGGCGTGACCAATCACTACGTGGTCCTCCTGCGCCGGGACGGGTCGGAGGACTATCTGATGCACGATCCGATCGAAGGGCCGAACCGGCGCTTCTCCGATTACTATTCGACCGGCGCCGTCCAGCAGTACGTCACGTTCCGCCGGACCTGATCGGCGCGCGCCCGCCTCGCGCCCGCGCAAATTTTTTGTAAGAACATCCATACCCTTGGTTGGAAATGGGGGGTACATTTCAAGCACAATGCTGGTCCGGGACATCATGACGACGAAAGTGGTGACCGTATCTCCCGATACGCCGGTTGAGGAAGTGGCCCGTCTGATCGCGGAGAAGAAGATCAGCGGAGTGTTCGTCGTGGAGGGCAGCCGGCCGATCGGCCAGATTTCACATGCGGACTTGCTGCGCCGTACGCATCCGACCCCGGCGGAGCTCTACGAGGATTTCGTACATAACGGCGACTATGAGGAAATCGAGCATCGGATTTCCGATCTGGTCGGCGTGCCCGCCGCGGAACTGATGCGGCCGGGAATGCTGATGGTCTCGCCGGACACGCCGGTGATGAAGGTCTCCGCGATGATGTTAGTCCGCGACGTCCACCGCGCGGCCGTACTGGACGACAAGGGACTCTGCGGCATCGTCTCCCGCGGCGACGTCTTCTTCCATCTGATCCGGGCCGAGGTATTGAAGAAGCGCGGCGCGCGGGCTCGGACCCGGGCCCGAGCCCCGGCTCGAACCGTTCGTGCCTGATCGACCGCGCCTAGCTAGTGCGGCCGGCCAAATCGGCTGATAAGATAACGCGGCATGGCGGATATCGAAGCAAGTATCGCGACCGAGATCTGCGGGGTGAAGTTCCCGTCCGCAGTCTTCAACGCGGCGGGAGCGAAGGACGTCAGCCTGGAGGACCTCGACGCGCTGGGTCAGTCCGAGGCCGGCGCGATCGTGATCAAGACGGCGACCAAGGAGTTCCGGGCCGGCAACGACCTGCCGCGCTGGCACGCCGACGGCAGCGGCAGCCTCAACTCGATGGGCCTGCCGAACCTCGGGTACGAACGGTACGCGGCGGCGGTTCCGCGGTTAAAGGAACACGGCAAGCCGGTGATCGCGTCGGTGTCCGGAATCGGCGAGGGCGACAACGAGCTGATGCTGGCGGCCTACGACAAGGCCGGCGTCGACATGGTCGAGGTGAACCTGTCCTGCCCGAACATCGCCGGCAAGGGACAGCTCGGCTACGACTACGCAGCCTCGCGGAAGATGCTGGAGAACTGCCGCCGCGTCACCAAACTGCCGATGGGCGTCAAGCTCCCGCCGTACTTCGACCGCAGCCAGTTCGAAGAGATGGCGGCGGTGCTGACGGAGACCGGCGCGGACTTCGTGGTGACGATCAACTCGATCGGGAACGCCCTGGTGATCGACCCGGAGACCGAGGAGAAGGTGATCGCGCCGAACGGAGGACTGGGCGGACTGGGCGGCGGTTACGTGAAGCCGACGGCGCTCGGGAACGTCCATATGTTCGACCAGATCCTCGGCGGGAAACTCCCGATCATCGGGGTCGGCGGCGTCGCTGCCGGCACGGATGCGTTCGAACATCTCTTGGCCGGCGCCAGTGCGGTCGGTGTCGGGACCGCGCTAGTGAACGAAGGACCGGCCGTGTTCATGCGGTTGAACGCGGAACTGCGGACGGTGCTGGAGGAGCACGGCTACGCCGAACCGGCGGCGGCGCGCGGGAAGCTCAAGGACAAGCCGGGCACGTCGGCCTAGAATATGGGTATGACCAAGCCGGAATCAAAGCCCGAGAAGATTCTTGTCGGCATGAGCGGCGGAGTCGATTCGTCGGTGGCCGCGGCGTTGCTGAAGGAACAGGGCAACGAGGTGACCGGGATCTACATGGAGAACTGGACCGACCAACGGAACCTCAAGGACCAGGGCCAAGGCCAAGCCGGTTGCGCAACCTGGCCGCAGGATCGGAAGGACGCGCTCAAGGTCGCGAAGGATCTAGGCATCCCGTTCCGGACGGTGAGTTTCGAGAGCGAGTACAAGAAGACCGTCCTCGATTACTTCTTCGCGGAGTACGCCGCCGGCCGGACGCCGAACCCCGACGTTCTGTGCAACCGCGAGATCAAGTTCGGGATGCTGCTACGCTGGGCCAAGGACCACGGCTTCGACGCGGTGGCGACCGGCCACTACGCGCGGGTCGAGCGCTGCGAGGACCACAGCCACCTCTACAAGGGCGCCGATCCGGACAAGGACCAGTCGTACTTTTTGTCGCAGCTCTCGCAGGAGCAGCTCTGGAACGCCGAGTTTCCGCTCGGCGATTGGAAGAAGCCCGACGTGCGCCGCAAGGCCCAGAAGCTCGGCCTGCACGTGGCGGACAAGCCGGACAGCCAGGGGCTCTGCTTCGTCGGGCAGATTGACCTGAAAGGATTCCTCGAGCAGAAGATTGACGGCGAACCGGGCGACGTCCGGACGCCGGACGGCGAGGTCGTCGGACGGCATCACGGCGCGGCGTTCTACACGGTCGGCCAGCGCCGCGGCGTCGGCGTGGTGAAGCAGGTGCCGATGTACGTCCTGAAGACCGACGTCGAGACCAACACGGTCACGGTCGGCTACGAGAAGGATCTTTACAAGGAGAAGGTCGCCACGGAGCAGCCGCACTGGGTGATCGGCGAGGAGCCGGAGGAGCTGGCGCGCGGCGATTGGCGCTGCGAGGTCAGCATACGCTACCGGATGCAGCCGGCGCCGGCGACGGTGCGGCGGACGCTCAGCGGCCTGGCGATTGAGTTCGACGAGGAGCAGCGGGGCCCGACCCCCGGCCAGTTCGCGGTGCTGTACGAGGAGAACGAGCTGATCGGCAGCGCGGTTATCCGCTGATTTGCTTCAGAGCCTCTTTGACGATCAGCGTATCTCGCTGGACGATGATCCGCTTGCTGAACGCCGGTTGATTCTCCATGATCCGCAATGCTTCCTTCGGGGCATACCATTCGGCTTGGAATCCTACTTCGATTTCTCCGACTTCCATTTCTGGTTCTGCGCTTTTTTCGAGGGCATTACCCGTCAAACAATAAGACGTTTGGTATCGGTTGATGTCCGCGCGATATTCCTCAATGCGTCCGAGCTCGCCGGTCACTGCTATGGCAAAACCCGTTTCTTCCAAGCATTCCCGAATGAACGCAGCTTCCGGTGTTTCTCCAGCTTCGATGCCCCCGCCCGGCAGCTTATGATACCCAGCTTTGGTCGCGTGCATCAGGCAAATTCGTCCCTGACGGTCGAAGATGACTCCCCGTGCTCCATGACGCCGGCTCATCTGCGAGATCGCTTCTTTCGTCACATTGTCCGGGTTCATGGAAGCCAATAGTTTCATAGATACAGTATAAACATCGTGGTTTAGGGACTGGTGTAAGCTAATGACGATGGGACGCAAGAAACACGACTGCAACTGCCCGGACTGCCCGCACAAGAAGCGGGACCGCGGGGACGGCACCGCCGGGTTCGCGATCGGCGCGGCGCTCGGCGCCGTAGCCGCAGGGTTGATGGCGCCGCAGAAAGGCGAGAAGACCCGCAAGCAGGCCAAGGTGAAGTTCGAGGAACTGACCCGGGGCCGATCGGTCGACGACATCGTGGCGCAGGTCCGCAAGGCCGCGGACGGCGTGATCGCGGACATCAAGGACGCCGCCGACGCCGGCAAGAAGGAAGCCGCCAAGGAAAAGCGGCGGATTTTGCGGGAAGATCAGTAGGTTTGCATGGACGTGAAACTCACTTCGGACGAGAAAAAGCTCGTCGAACGTTCCAAGCAAGCGATTGCTAGGTATAACAAAATGCGTCACAAAGAAGGCAGCGTAGATACGCTTTACTCCTTTTTGATTTCAGACAGCGGGAAAATTTACGAAGGCGCCTCTTTCGAGCCAAACGTTGCACAAGCTACGGTTTGCGGCGAACGGCAGGCAATTGGCAATATGGTTTTTCATGAGGCTTATAAAGCGAAGATACGTAGCATAGTCGTTGCCGATCCTGTTCCAGAGGTTCAGAAGAACAGCACGCCCCCTTGTGGTACTTGTCGACATCTTATCTGGCAGTTTGGCACTCCTAAGACAACTGTGATTTGTATGCAGTACATTCAAAAACCTGACGGATGGATTTTCCCCAAAACTGAGAAATTGACCATAGCTGACTTTTACCCGCATCCCTATGAACCGGTCGAAGGCTTATGGGATGGCTATCAGAAACCCTGACGTTCGCTGGTCGCGGGGCGAAGCGCCCCTCATAATTAGTTAGGTATGAAAGCATCCGACATCCGGAACACGTTCCTGAAGTTCTTTGAGGAGCGCGGGCACGCGATCATCCCGAGCGCGCCGGTGGTGCCGCAGCACGACCCGACCGTCCTTTTCACGACGGCCGGCATGCACCCGCTGGTGCCGTACCTGCTCGGCGAGCCGCATCCGGCCGGCAAGCGCCTGGCGGACGTCCAGAAGTGCATCCGCACCAGCGACATCGACGAGGTCGGCGACGCGACGCACCTCACGTTCTTCGAGATGCTCGGCAACTGGTCGCTCGGCGACTACTTCAAGGAAGACGCGATCAAATGGAGCTGGGAGCTGCTGACGTCGAAGGACAAGGGTTTCGGCCTCGACCTGTCCAACATGGCGGTCTCCTGCTTCGTCGGTGACAAGGATGCGCCGAAAGATAAGGAAGCCGCCGAGGTCTGGCGAAAACTCGGCGTTCCCGAGGATCGGATCTTCTATTACGGTAAGGACGACAACTGGTGGGGTCCGGCCGGCGAGACCGGCCCGTGCGGTCCGGATACGGAGATCTTCTATTGGATCGGCGACGGCAAGCCCGAGCTCAAGCCCGGTCCGGCCGAGGACGACCAGCGCTGGGTCGAGGTCTGGAACAACGTTTTCATGCAGTACGAGAAGACGGCGGACGGGAAGTACGAACCGCTGGCGCAGAAGAACGTCGATACCGGCCTGGGGCTCGAGCGCCTGGCTGTGATCCTGCAAGGAAAGCGGAACGTGTACGAGACGGACCTGTTCGCCCCGATCCTTGATCGGATCCGGAAGTTGTCGAACGTCGATGCCAAGGTCGATAATCCCGAACTGCAGCGCGCGGAGCAGATCATCGCCGACCACCTCAAGGCCGCGACGTTCATGATCGCGGACGGCGTCCGGCCTTCGAATACGGATCAGGGATACATCTTGCGGCGATTGATCCGACGCGCGATCCGACAGGCGAAGCATTTGAAGATCGAATATCCATTCAGTGAATCGGTAGCGGAAACCGTTGTCTCGGAGTTCAAGGACTCATATCCGGAACTGGAGCGCGAGGCCGGGACGATCCGCGAGGAATTACTCGATGAGGAGAAGAAATTCGTCAAAACGCTTGATCGGGGGTTGAAGGAATTGGGGCAATTGTCGCAAGCGGAGAAGATTACCGGTCGGGAACTGTTCTACTACTTCGAGACATACGGCCTCCCGTTGGAAGTCAGTTTAGAGGAACTGGCGGCCAAATCGACCACTGAATCAATTTACAAGCAACTCGCCCCCGGACGACTCAGGGAAGAGTTCGATGCGGCTCAAAAGGCCCATCAAGAGAAATCCCGCGCTGGGTCCAAGCAGAAGTTCGCCGGCGGGCTAGCCGACCATTCCGAAAAGGTCGTCCGGCAGCATACGGCCACACATCTCCTGCTCGCCGCCCTCCGCGACGTCCTTGGCGAACACGTGAAACAGCGGGGCAGCAACATCACCGCGGAGCGGCTGCGGTTCGACTTCTCGCATCCGGAAAAGCTCACCGACGAGCAGCGTAACCAGGTCGAGGCGCTGGTCAACGAATGGATCCGCGAGGACCTGCCGGTGACGCGCCGGGAGATGCCGCTCAAGGAAGCCGAGCGGATTGGCGCGCAGATGGAGTTCGGTCACAAGTATCCGGACACGGTTTCGGTCTACTTCGTCGGTGATCCGGCGGAGGCGAGGTCGATCGAGTTCTGCGGCGGACCGCACGTGGAGCGCACCGGCCAGATCGGCAAGTTCACGATCAAGAAGCAGGAATCGGTCGGTGCGGGAGTGCGGCGCCTCAAGGCCGTCGTCGAGTAGGCAGCCGTCGCGCACCCGCTGCTACAATGGACGAGTGTTTAAAGCAAAAACCGGTTGGTGAGGAAGAGCGCCGATGGGCATCCTAGATAAAGTCGGTTCGGTCTTCGCAGGTTCGGCCGGGCAGACCCTGGCCAACTATTTCATCGCGCTCGACATCGGGACGGAATTCGTCAAGGTCCTGATCTGCGAGATCGTCGACGGCAAGGCGGTGGTGATCGGCTCGGGCCGGCAGCGCCAGCGCCTCGGCGACATGCAGGGCGGCGCGGTCACCGACATCGGCGGCGTTATCGAGAACTGCGAGAAGGCGCTGGAGCGTGCGCACCAGACGGCCGGTGTGATGCCGGAGCAGGTCGTGATGGGAATCGCCGGCGAGCTGGTCAAAGGCGCGACCACCACCGTCCATTACGAACGCGCCAAGCCGGATACCAAGATCGATCTCACCGAACTCAAGAACATCGTGCACAAGGTACAGTGGAAGGCGTTCGACCAGGTCCGCCAGCAGCTGGCTTGGGAAACCGGCCACTCCGAGATCGACGTGAAGCTGGTGAACGCGGCGATCGTCGACGTCCGGATCGACGGGTACGGCGTGACCAACCCGGTCGGATTCCAAGGCAAGGACGTCACGATCGGGATTTTCAACGCGTTTGCGCCGTTGGTCCACCTGACCGCGCTGCAGGCGATTCCGGAAGAACTCGGCCTGGATCTGCTTTCGATCGCGGCGGAGCCGTACGCGGTGGCGCGCTGCCTCGGGATCGAAGACAGCTCGGAGTTCTCGGCGATCTTCATCGATATCGGCGGCGGCACCACCGACGTGGCCGTGGTGAATAACGGCGGCGTGGTCGGTACCAAGATGTTCGCGCTCGGCGGCCGGACGTTCACGCGGCGGCTGGCCCAGTCGCTGCACGCGCCGTTCGACAAGGCGGAGGAGACCAAGCTGGCCTACACCAGCCGGCTGCTCGACCAGCCGTCGACCAAGTTGGTCAAGGACGCGGTGGCGGCCGACGCCGACGTCTGGCTGTCCGGCGTCCAGCTCACGTTGTCCGAGTTCGGCAACCTCGACCTCTTGCCGTCCCGGATCCTGCTTTGCGGCGGCGGCTCGGAGCTGCCGGAAATCTCCAAGGTCCTCGGCGGTGCCAAGTGGTATAAACAGCTTCCGTTCGCCAAAAAACCGACGGTCAGCTTCATCAGTCCGGAAGACATCCCGAACGTGAAGGACCAGACCCGCAGCCTGGTCGGCCCGCAGGACGTGACGCCGATGGCGCTGGCCAACCTGGCCCTCGACCTTGCCGGACCGGAAGAACTGTTACCATCGATATTGCGACGCGCCGTCAAAGCGATGACAACGTAAGCCGCGACACGAACATATGAAAACGATCTATCTCGAACCCGATGAGGAAATCACCAGCGTCGTCGACCGCCTGCGGGAGCTCGACGACAAGGAAGTGGCGATCGTGGTGCCGAAGCGGGCGGCCTTGCTGCAGAGCATCGTCAACCTGAAGCTGCTGCGGTTCCAAGCCGAGCAGCAGGGTAAACGGATCAATATCGTCACCACCGACAAGACCGGACGCAACCTGGCGTCCGCGGTCGGCCTGACCGTCCATCAGAAAATGCCGGAAGGCGGCGAGGCGGTGAAGGAATCGGCGGTTCGCGAAGACGCGGACCAACCGGTCGAGATCCAGTACAAGCGCCGGCCGCCGAAGGAACCGAAGAAACCGTCCGACGATACGGCCGGGACCGAGATCGGTTACAAGAAAGGCAAGGGACCCGAGCTCGTGAAGCGGGAGATCAAGGGCGCCCCGCCGGAGCCGCCGGAAACGCCTGAAACTCCGGAGCCGTCCGAACCCGCGCCGGCACTGTCCAAACCTCAAGAACCGGATGCGAGCGGCGAACCGCGCTTTTCGGTACCGAAAACCAAGGGGGTCAAGCCGCGGGTTCCTCAGGTCAAACTGCCGAAAATCCCGAAGCCGTCCCTCCGCCTGCCGAAGCTCGGCAAGCTCGGAAAGCTGGGCCGGCGCGGACCGGTGATCATCGTGATCGCGCTGGTCGTCCTGCTGACCGGCGGCACGGCTGCGGCCGTGGTACTCCCCCGGGCCACCGTGACGGTCGTCCCGAAGACCGAACCGTTCAAGACCAAGATCCCCGTCAAGTTCTCGACGACCGCTCCGCGCGTGGACGCCAAGGACAATATCGTTCCCGCCAAGACGATCGAAATCACCAAGCCAGGTTCGCTCAAGGCCCAGGCGACCGGACGGTCGATCGGGGGAGAGCCGGCCCGCGGCGAGATCACCGTGGTGAACGAACTCAATCGCAACCAGCCGCTGGTCGCCCGGACGCGATTCCAGTCGCCCGACGGAAAGGTCTTCCGTGCCCAATCCGGCATCGTCGTGCCGGCCGGCGGCACCACGACGGTCCAGGTCGTGGCGGACGAAGGCGGTACCAACGGCAACCTCAAGCGCGGCCTCCGACTGTCGATTCCCGGCCTACAGAGCACGACCGCGGTCTACGGAAAGGTCGACAAGAACCTGTCCGGGGGCACCAATGCCGACGACACGACGATCTCCCAAGCCGACGTCGAGCGGGCCAAGTCCCGGCTGGGCCAGCGCTTGGCCGAGGAAGGTCTTGCCGAAGCCAAGAAGAAACTGCCGGTCGGCTCGACCTTGAACCCCGAAGTCGCCGCGGTGACGGTACTCTCCTCTTCGGTCTCGCCCGCGGTCGGCGCGACGGCCAAGACCTTCGTTACGCAAGGCAGCGCCCGGATCACGTACTTCGCGTACGACGAGAAAACCCTGCGCCGCTTGATCGAGACGGACCTCAGGGCCAAGGTCCCGGGCGGCACGACGTTGGTCGAGCAACGCGAGGAACGGTTCGCGGTAGGTGGGAGCTCGGACCAGGAGCTGGACACCGATCTGGTGATCGAGACCTTCACGGTGCCCGGACTGTCCGAAGCGGACATCGCCGAAGCGATCGCCGGCAAGTCGCCGGAAGAAGCGAAGCGGGTCATCACCGGAAACGGGCAGGCGACCGGCGTGCAGATCGACCTCTGGCCGTTCTGGGTCCGCTCGTTGCCGGGAGACGCGGCCAAGGTCGAGGTCCGTTTCAACGCCGACCCCGGCGCCTCGCCCTCGCCGTCCGTCCGCCCGTCCGATAAACCGAGCGCGACCCCCGGACGATGATGGCTCGGGCGATGAAAATCGTCGCGATCGACCTGGGCGCCGCGCGGAGCGGCCTGGCCGTCTCCGATGACAGCGGCCTGGTGGCGCGCCCGCTCAGGACGGTACCGACGGACCGGCTGGCGGACGAACTCCGAGGCTTGGTCGAGGAGGGCGTCGCTCGTTTCGTGGTTGGCCGTCCCCGGACGCTAGAAGGGGAACTTGGCAAACAGGCGGCTTGGGTAGACGCGCAGGTCGAGCGGCTGAAGGCCGCGGTCCCGGCCACTTATGAATACGAGGACGAGACGGGTTCGACCGCCGAAGCCGCGGCCCAGGGCGACGGCAGCGACGCCGCCGCGGCCCGGGTAATTCTCCAAGGATATCTCGATGCCCGCGCTTGATCCGGAACGCCAAGCGGATTCGCCGCGGGCGCGGTCCCGCGGCCGGCGGTTCGCCCTCGTCCTGACCGTAACCATCCTGCTGGTCGTCGGGACGCTGCATTGGTACCGGACCAGCCTTCTCCCGACCGGCGCCGCCGAGGCGGTCGTGACTATCAAACAAGGCGCCACCCCCGACCAGATCGCGCAAGAGCTCAAGGCGAAGAACCTGATCCGATCCGAACGGGCGTTCGGATTGTACGTTCGGCTGCACGGCCTGGCACCCGATCTCAACTCGGGGCGATTTCTGGTCTCTGGCGAGAAGCCGGCCGACGAAGTGGCCCGCACCCTGACCGGACGGCCGAACGCCAGCGATCAATTCACGATTCCGGAAGGGTTCACCCAGTTCGCGATCGGCCAACGGCTGGAACGGCTCGGCCTGACCGACGGCGAGGAGTTCCGGAACCTGAAAGCCGCCGACTTCCCGGAGTACGACTTCCTGCGCGAACTGCCGGAAGACGCCACGCTGGAGGGGTATCTCTTTCCCGAGACCTATTCGGCGCCGCACGCGGGTACTTCGGCCCGCGCGGTCGCCAAGATCATGCTGAATCAATTCCAAGAGGAAATCGCGCCGCTCCGGGCTAAGATCGCCGCCGGCAGCCGTTCCCTGCATGAACTCGTCACGGTGGCCTCGATCGCCGAGGAGGAAGTGAAGACGGACCGCGACCGCCGCTTGGTCGCGGGAATCATGTACCGCCGGCTGGAGCAGGGAATCCGCCTCGACGTCGACGTCACGGTGCGCTACGCCCTCGACAAACCGAGCGGCGCGCTGACCGCTGCCGATCTCGACACCGACGACCCGTACAACACCAGGCGGTTCAAAGGACTGCCGCCCGGGCCGATCGCCAACCCGGGGTTGGCCGCCATCGAAGCCGCCCTGGATCCGGAGCCGTCCGACTATCTGTTCTATCTCTCAGCTCCCGACGGCACGACGTACTACGCCGAGACCAACGAGGGCCACGAGCGGAATAAGGCCGAGCACCTGTAAGCTGTAGGCATGGCGACTTTTTGGGACCATGTCGAGATAGGCGTGCAGGCTGGTGACGGCGGCAGCGGCCTGATCAGCTTCCGCCGCGAGTGGGGTGAGGCCAAGGGCGGCCCCGACGGTGGTGACGGCGGCAGCGGCGGCAGCGTCGTGCTAGTCGCCGATTCCGGTGTGAACACGCTGGCGGAATTCGGACGGAAGAAGCGACACGCGGCCAAGAACGGTACGGCCGGCGGCAAAGGGAAACGCCACGGCAAATCGGCGGACGACCTGTTGCTGCATGTGCCGGTCGGCACCGTCGCCCGCGAGGGCCGCGAGGGCAAAGGCGGCGAGAGCGGCCGCATCCTGGCCGACCTGACCGAACCGGGGGAGCAGGCGGTCATCGCCCGCGGCGGACGCGGCGGATTCGGCAACGCCCATTTCACGAGTTCCCGCCGCCAAGCGCCGCGACAGGCGGAGAAGGGCGAGCCGGGCGAAGAGCGCGAACTCGAGCTGGAACTTAAGCTCGTCGCGGATGTCGGTCTGATCGGCATCCCGTCGGTCGGCAAATCGACCTTCCTGCGGTCGGTCAGCGCCGCCAGGCCCAAAGTCGCGGACTATCCTTTTACGACGACGGTTCCCCAACTCGGCATCGCGCAGTCCGGAGGCGACCGGCTCACCGTCGCGGACATTCCTGGCCTGATCGAAGGCGCGCATCAGGGCAAGGGACTCGGCGATGCCTTCCTGCGCCACGTCGAGCGTACGAAAGTCCTGATCCACCTGCTCGACGCGACCCGCGAGGATCCGGCCGCGGATTACCGGGCGATCCGCCACGAACTGGCTTCGTACGCGGCCACGTCCGCGAAGTCCCTGCCGCGGAAGCCGGAGCTGATCGCGCTCAACAAGTCCGACACGCTTCCGGAAGCCGAGGCCAAACGGCTGGCCGAGGACCTTTCGAAACGGATCAAGCGTCCGGTCCACCCCGTCTCGGCCGCGGCCGGAAAAGGAATCTCCGGACTTTTGAACGAAGCCGCGAAGGTCGCCAAACGGCAGCGGAACGCCGGGACCAAGACCAAGGCCGTCCCGCGCCTGACGCTGTCCGAGCTGGCTCCGGGGGCGATCGCGGTACAGCCCGGCCCGAAAGGCACGTTCGAGGTCCGCGGCTCGCGCCTGGAGCGGTTGGCAAAACAGACCGACTTCGAGAATCCCGAGGCGGCGGAACGATTCTGGTGGACCGCCCGCCGGCACGGGCTGGACGACCGCCTGGAGAAACTGGGTGCCGAGGCCGATGCGCCGCTCCGGATCGCCGGCGTCGAATTGACTTGGCCGGGGCCCACGGGACCTGCCTGACCTGGCGGCGGCAAACTGACGGTGGCAAGGCGCAGCGTGGTTGGTATACTGGCCCCGCATGGAAACCAAAACGAAGCCGAAGCACCGGGTTCCGCTTTACAAACGCCGTAAGTTCTGGGGCGCGGTATTGCTTGCGTCCGTCCTGTCCGCCGGCACCGCCTTGTTCTTCTTCGTGCAGGAGACGCCGCTCAAGGAGGTCAAGGTCGACGGCCGGGGCGTATTGTCGATCGATACCGATCCGGACGACGCGACCATTCTGGTCGACGGCAAGGAACGCAGCCAACGCACCGACTCACAATTCACCCTGCCGACCGGTGACCACAAGATAACGTTGCGCTTGGCCGGATACGACGAAGCGATAATCCCGATCGAGATTGCGGATACGAACACGAAGGATAATCCCGTGACGATTGAGCACGCGTTCACCAAGCAGGGCCTCACGCCAGTCGAAGAACCGGTCAGCGAGTTCAAGACTTACACCAACGGCACCTACGGCTATACCCTGCGGTATCCGAGGCGCTGGAAGGTGGTCGAGCACGGTCCGGACAACGTCATATTTACCGACCCTAAGGCGCCGGGCGGGCAGGGAGAAGAGGGCGAGGAACGGGCGCCGCTGACGGTCCTGGCGTTGGACAACCCGCGTTCGCTGGGGGCGGTGGCATGGTACAAGGCTCGCGAGGAGTATCCAGACGAAGACCAGTCGCTGATCAAGCAGAAGAAAGTCACCGTGAACGGCCTCACGGCCTATCGCTACGAGACTCCGTACGGATTCGTGCCGTACCTGATCACCGTGGTCACCGAGGGTGACAAGGCCTTCCTGTTCCAGCAGATCCAGGATTCGCCGAACCGCAAGCTCTACGACCAGACTCTCGGCACGCTCACTTTCTGATTTTCTGATCTTCCGCCGCAGGCGCCGGACTCTTGACAGTGGGCGTATTTTGTGCTATGTTTAGCCAATTTCCAAAAAACAAACATGAGCGATACCCTGCAAATCGTCCTCCCGTTCGCGACCGCCCTGGCCGTGCTCGGCGTATTCCACACCGTCGCCTATCTGCATCTGCGGCTCAACGAAGAAGATCGAGCGGAAGACGAACGCGACGGCGAGCTGTTGCGTTCGTGACAAAGACTGCCTCGGGCCGAAAATCCGCTAGAATGATGGCGGAAACAAACAAAAGCGCCCGAATGGCTACCGAACCAAAGCTAGATCCCGAAGGCATGCGTCAACGCGTGTTGGATTGGCCGTCGCTGTTTGAAAAGGGATACGGAACCGACGTCACGCTGCCGGCCGCCTACCGGAAGGCTAAGCAGGTCGTGTTCTGCTGCATGGGAGGCTCGGCGATCGGGGCCGGCATGCTCGGCGATTACCTGGCACCCGGCCTGAAAGTTCCGTACTTGGTGCACCGTGACTACGGCGTCCCCGAGTTCGTCGGGAAGGACACGCTGGTCGTCTGCGTGAGCCATTCCGGAGGTACCGAAGAGACCTTGTCCGGCTATGCTGCCGCCAAGGAGCGCGGCGCCCATATCCTCGCCGTCACGACCGGCGGCGAACTGGCCAAGCGAGCCAAGGCCGACGGCGTGGCGTTACTGCTCTACAAGAGCGACTTGCAGCCGCGCGCCGCGGTGCCGCAGGGATTCGGAATCCTGCTCCGGGCGATGGTGTCGTTGGGTATCGCCGAGGACCACGACGACATCGTCCAAGAAGCGCTCACCCATCTTCGGCAAGTCGTGCAGACCGTGTCGGGAACGACCCGGCATGCGGCCGCCGACCTGGCCGGCCGTCTGCACGGCAAGGTCCCGATCATCTACGGTTCCGGGCTGACGGCGGACGCCGCAAGGCGGCTCAAGGGACAAGTCTCCGAGAACGCGAAACAGACCGCGGCGTGGGAAGTGATTCCGGAACAAAACCATAACGCCATCGTCGGGTTCGAATTCCCCGACGATATGCGCGACCACATCGTCTTCGTGATGCTGCGCACCGGACACGAGAACCCCCGGCACTCCCTGCGTTTCGAGTTTGTGGAGTCGGTCCTGGCGGAACGGAAGATCGAGACAGCCAGCCTGCAGGGCGTCGGCCCGAACCGGCTCAGCCACCTGCTGACGGTGGTGTTCCTGGGCGACTTGGCCACCGTATTGCTCGCGGAGAAAAACGGGGTAGACCCGACGCCGGTGGAAATCATCGGCGAACTGAAGTCCCGTCTCGCGGAGGCCTCATGAAGATCACCGGTGTCTCCGGACGGATGATCCTCGACTCTCGCGGCGTACCGACCGTCGAAGCGACGGTCCGGACGGAGAAAGGCGCGGCCAGCGCCGGAGTGCCGGCCGGCACGTCGACCGGACGGCACGAGGCCAAGGAGCTGCGGGACGGCGGCGACCGCTGGAACGGGCAGGGCGTCCGGCAGGCGGTCAGTCACGTGAACGTGGAAATCTCCCACGCCCTGCAAGGCATGGACGCCACCGACCAGGCGGCGATCGACGCCAAACTGACCGAGTTGGACAAGTCGAAGAAGCCCGGCCTCGGCGCCAACGCGCTTCTGGCCGTCAGTGTAGCGACCTTCCTGGCCGCGGCCCGGGGCAAGCGGAAGGAACCGTGGCAGATGCTCGGAGGAGAATCGCCGGGGGCGTCGCAGCGCGGCCCGAAGGGCATCCCCGTACCGATGCTGAACCTGATCAACGGCGGCGCGCACGCGAAAAACGGCCTGGAGATCCAGGAGTTCATGGTCGTGCCGCTGGGGTTTGATACCTTCAGCGAGGCGCTCCGCGCCGCGACCGAGACTTACCACGCGCTGGGAACGATCCTCGACGAGCGCAACCTCGGCACAGGCGTCGGACTCGAGGGTGGTTTCGCGCCGCAGGTCGGGAACCATCATGACGCGCTGGACTTGCTGGTCCAGGCGATCGAGCGGGCCAAGTACCGGCCTGGGGAGCAGATCGGACTGGCACTCGACGTCGCCGCCACCGAACTGTACAAGGAGGGCGCGTACAAGTTGGCCGGGCAGACGATGCAGTCCGAGCAACTGGCGATCGAATACGAATCGTTACTCCGGCAGTATCCGATCGTCTCGATCGAGGATCCTTTCGCGGAGGACGACTGGGACGGATGGGCCGCCGCTCCCGAGCGGGTGAAGACCGGCCGGATCGCGGACGACCTGACGGTGACCGACGCCAAACGGATCAAGCGGGCGGCGGGATCCGGCGCGACCGGCGTCATCATCAAGCCGAACCAGCAGGGAACGTTGACCGCTGCTACGGCCGCCGTGGCCGCCGCTCGTGCCGCCGACCTGACCGTCATCGCCAGCCACCGCAGCGGCGAGACGACAGACCACTGGATCGCCGACCTGGCCGTCGGCTGGGAAGCGGAATACATCAAGGCCGGCGCACCGGCGCGCGGCGAACGGGTAGCGAAGTACGACCGCCTGCTCGCGATCGAACAGGAGTTCGGCAGCCAGGCGGTGTACCGCGGGCCCGGACTCGCCGCGGGCAAAGAGGCCGCACCCAGAGGGACCGATGGCTGACGAGCGCCACCCGGTCGTGATGCTGATCCTGGACGGTTGGGGAATCTCCCCGATCAGCGAAGGCAACGCCATCGCCAGTGCCCAGACGCCGAACATCCATCGTCTGTTGCAGGAACATCCATCGATGGCGCTCCAGGCGGCAGGAACCGCGGTCGGCCTGCCGTGGGGAGAGGCCGGGAATTCCGAAGTCGGGCACCTCAACCTCGGAGCGGGCCGGATCGTCTTCCAAGAAGCTCCTGCCATCGCCACGGCGCTGGCCACCGGATCGTTCTTCCAAAACCAAGTGTTCATCGACGCGGTGAAGCACGTCAAGGAGCACCAATCGGCCCTGCACTTCATCGGCGTACTCAGTCCGGAGGAGGGGAGCCAGGGCTTGGAGCACGTGAAGGCGCTGCTGGAGCTGGCCAAGCAACAGGACTTCAGTGACATCTACCTCCACCTGCTGCTCGACAAGGAAGGACAGGTCGAGGACAGCATGGGCAAGTACCTCAAGGAGCTCCAGGGGATCATCAGCCAGGTCGGCATCGGGACGGTGGCGACCATCTCCGGCGAATATTACGCGATGGATCGCGAGAAGCGTTGGGAGCATACGGCCCGGGCGTACAGCCTGATGGTCGACGGGAAAGGTTCCCAGGCCTCGTCGCTCGACGACGTCCTGGAGAAAGCCAGGCTCAAGGACATACCGACGGAATATGTCGAACCGACCCGGATCGACACCCCGCGGGCGATTTCCGACAACGACTCGATCATCTTCTTCAACTACCGTCCGGAACGGAGCCGGCAGTTGGCGAAGGCGTTCGTGGCGCCGTACTTCGGCCAGTTCGAACACGGCCAACCGCTAAAGAACCTCTACCTGGTCACGATGAGCAGTTTCTCGGACGACATGAGCGTGAAGGCCGCCTTCGCCGCCGAAAAGATCAAGGACACGCTGTCGGAAGCCGTCGCCAAGGCCGGACTCAAGCAATACCATGTCGCCGAGACCGAGAAGTTCGCTCACGTCACCACTTTCCTGAACGGCGGTCACGACCAGCCGTTCGAGGGAGAGACCGACGAGAAGGTTCCCTCGCCGGAGGTGCGCGGGTACGACGAGCGCCCCGAGATGGCAGCGGTCGACGTTTCCGAAAAACTGCTGGCGGCCATCCAAAGCGGGGACTATGGCTTGTGCGTCGCGAACTTCGCCAACATGGATATGGTCGGACATGCCGGCAACTTCGAGTCGGCGATTCGCGCTGCCGAAGCGGTCGACAAGGAAGTCGGCCGGATCGCGGAGGCCTGCCAGCAGGCCGGATGTCATTTGGTGATTACCGCCGACCACGGCAACGCCGAGCAGATGACCAGCGTCCGGACCGGCATCAGCAACGTCGACCATTCCAACAATCCGGTACCGTTCGTGTTGGTCAGCCCGGACGGACTGGCCTTGTCCGGCCAGGACCGGTCGGTGATGGACGGCAGCCTGCCGTCCGGCATGCTGGCCGACGTCGCCCCGACGGTCCTCGATCTGCTGAATATCCCGAAGCCCGAAGCGATGACCGGATATAGCCTGATCGAACGACCGGAGGGACAGTTCTTTGCCTAAGGACACCAAGGCCAAGACGAGTGGAGCGGTAAGCGCGGAGTCTAAGACCCGCCGCCGGGTCGTGCTGGTCGTGCTGGACGGTTGGGGGTATTCGACCGTATTCGACGGTAACGCGATCGCCCAGGCCGACACCACCAACTTCAGCCGGCTTTGGAAAGACAATCCGCACGCGCTTCTGCAGGCGTCCGGCGAAGCGGTCGGTTTGCCTTGGGGCGAGATGGGGAACTCGGAGGTCGGACATTTGAACATTGGCGCCGGACGGGTGGTGCCCCAGCACCTGCCGCGCATCTCGGCGATGATCAGCGACGGATCTTTCTTTGACAACGAGGCGCTGCTGGCGGCCTGCCAGCACGTCAACGAAACCGGAGGAACGCTCCATCTGGCCGGCCTGGTATCGACCGGCGGCGTGCACGCGCATTTGCGCCATCTGATCGCCCTGCTCGACCTGGCGCGACGCCGGGACGTGAAGGACGTGGCGATCCACCTGTTCACCGACGGTCGGGACACTGCCCCCACGTCCGCCCGGGGATTCATCAAGAAACTGGAAAACGAGATGAAGAGCAAAGGGATCGGACGGATCGCGACCGTGTCCGGCCGGTATTACGCCATGGACCGCGACAACCGGTGGGACCGGACCCGGAAGGCGTTCGAGGCGATCGCCCTCGCCAAGGGCGCGACGGCGCCCGACGCGGCGGCCATCATCGACCGGTCCTACGAAAAAGGCGAGACGGACGAATTCATCGAACCGACCGTCATCACGCCCGGTACCATCAAGCCCCGGCCGATCGAGGACCGCGATTCCGTCATCTTCTTCAACTATCGTCCGGACCGCGTCCGCCAGTTGGCGGAAGCGATGGCCCATGCGCAGTTCGATCGGTTCGACCGGGACGGATTCAGCGGCCCGGGATACGTGGTCACCTTCACCGAATACGAACCGAACTTGCCCGTCCACGTCGCCTTCCACACCAAGGAGATCAAGGACTCGCTGGCGAAGGTCCTGTCGGACGCCGGCGTCCGACAATGCCATATCGCGGAGACGGAGAAGTATCCGCACGCCACGTTCTTCTTGAACGGCGGCCACGAAGAGCCGTACCCGCTTGAGGAGCGGTTCCTGATTCCCTCGCCGCAAGTGGCGACCTACGACCAGCAGCCGGACATGGGCGCGAAAGAGATCGCCGACGGGCTGCTGAAAAAGATCGAGGACCCGGACTACGGCTTCATCATGGTGAACTTCGCGAACGCGGACATGGTGGGGCACACCGGTGATGTCGAGGCGACCGTCCGGGCGGTCAGTACGGTTGATCGCGAGCTCGGGAGGATCAAACAGGCCTGTGCGGATGCCGGTTGTTTCCTGATCGTGACCGCCGATCACGGCAATGCCGAGCAGATGGTGAATTTCACGAGCGGCGAAGCGGACAAGGAGCACACCACGAACCCCGTCCCGTTCATCCTGTACATACCCGAAGCGGAACAGGACTCGGTCACGATCGGCCCGGACCGGCTCTCGTTCGACCAGGCATCCCGGCCGACCGGCCTGCTTGGTGACGTGGCGCCGACCATCCTGAAACTGATGGGTATCCCGGCGCCGTCGGGCATGGACGGTTACGGACTGCTCTAGGCCCCGCTAAGCTGGAACCATGGCGAAACCGACCATCGAGCTTCCCGCCGGCGTCCGCCGGATCATCGCCGACCTCGCCGGGGCCGGTTTCGAAGCGTACGCGGTCGGCGGCGGAGTCCGCGACCGGTTGCTCGGCCGAGAGCCGAAGGACTGGGACGTGGCCACTCCCGCCACGCCGGAGCAGATCCAGAAGGTCTTCCCGAAGGCGGTCTATGCCAACCGGTTCGGGACCGTCGGGGTGAAGGTCGGTCCGGAACTCTACGAGGTGACGACGTACCGCGCCGAGACGGAGTACCGCGATGCCCGCCATCCCGAGAAGGTCACCTTCGTGAAGAAGTTGGAGGACGATCTGGCTCGGCGGGACTTCACGGTCAACGCGATGGCGACGGACGGCATCAAGCTGGTCGACCCGTTCGGCGGCCAGTCCGACCTCAAGGCCAAGCGGATCCGCGCCGTCGGTAATCCGTACGAACGGTTCCGGGAGGACGCGCTGCGCCTGATCCGGGCCGTGCGGTTCGCGGTCGAACTCGGCTTCGTGATCGAAGCGGAGACCCTGGCCGCCGTCACCAAGCATGCCGCTCGGCTCAAGCTGATCTCGGCCGAGCGCGTCCGCGACGAATTCATGCGTATCCTCGGCTCCCCCCGGAAAGGGTCGCCGGGCGAGGGCGTCCGGATCCTGATCCAGACCGGCCTGCTGGAGCAATTCCTGCCGGAGCTGCTGGAAGGCAGGGACTTCGCGCAGGCCAAGCACCACGTCCACTCGGTGCTGGAGCACAGCGTCCGGTCGCTCGACCACGTTCCTTCGGACGACCCGCTGATCCGGCTCGCCGCCCTGTTGCACGACGTCGGCAAGCCGCGCTCGGCGCGCGGCGAAGGCGAGGCCCGCACTTTCCACGGTCACGAGGTGATCGGCGCCAAGATGACCAAGGAGATCATGCGGCGGCTCCGCTTCTCGAACGACGACGTGAAACGGGTGGTCAACCTGGTGCGCCACCACATGTTCCTCTTCCAGTTCGAGTCCACCGACAAGGCGATCCGGCGGATCGTGCGGCGGGTCGGCCCGGAGAATATCGACGACCTGATCGCGCTGCGGGTGGGGGACCGGCTCGGCTCCGGCACCAAGGTCGGCCTGACCAAGAAGCTCCAACAGTTCAAGGAGCGTTCGCTCGAGGTCCAGAAAGAGCCGATCTCGACCCGGATGCTGGCGGTCAACGGCAACGACCTGATGCACGAGCTCAAACTGAAACCCGGCCCGGGGATCGGGCGCATCCAGGACGCCTTGCTGGAGGAAGTGCTCGACGATCCGAAGCGCAACACCAAGGAATACCTGCTGGAGCGGGCCGCCGCGCTGCATCGGGGAACCTGAACGCTCAACCCGGCTGGACGCTCGACTACCGGAGCGGCTCTCGGTAAAGTGGAACGGTACCCGCTATGGCCAAGGTCAAAGAAACCACAACCCGGCGCAAGGACTCCGACGAGGAGTACTTCAAGCGGCACGACGACCCGTATGTCCTGCCGCCGGAGCTGAACATGACGATCCGGGACGGTTTCCGGTTCGGCATCGGGTTCGTCCTGGCGATGCTGGTCTTCTGGTCGATCGCCATGGTCGGTGCGATCATCACGTTCAGTTTCGGGCTGGTGTGACGATGGCGAAGTCAGTCACCGTATCGACGTTCGAAGCCGAGGTCCTGAACGCCAAGACCCCCGTGCTGGTGGATTTTTGGGCGGTCTGGTGCGGGCCGTGCAAGGCCCAGGAACCGATCATTGCGGAACTCGAGAAGTCCCTCGCCGGCAAGCTGAAGGTCGTGAAGGTCAACGTCGACGAAGAGCCCGACCTGTCGCAACGGTTCACGGTGATGAGCATCCCGACCCTGTTGCTGTTCAAAGACGGCGATCCGGTCGAGACGGTGATCGGCGTGCTGCCGAAGTCGGAACTCGAAACCAAGATCAAGCCGCATCTCTAAGCCCGGTACAATACATACATATGGCCGACGCGAAGAAAAAGGAATCAAAGTACGACCTGGCGATCATCGGCGCCGGGCCGGCCGGCCTGGCGGCGTCGGTCTACGCTTCCCGCTACAAGCTTTCCAACGCAGTGATCGGTCCGGAGCTCGGCGGGTACGTCTCGACCACCCACCTGGTCGAAGATTATCTCGGATTCGAGACGATCACCGGTATGGACCTGGCGGAAAAATTCAGCGAGCACGCCAAGAAGTTCGGTGCCGAGCTGATCCAGGAGCAAGTGTCCGCCGCCGAGCGCCAAGCGAACGGTCGGGGCGATTGGGTACTGACGACCTGGACGGACCGGAAGATACGGGCCCGGGCAGTGCTGCTGGCGACCGGCACCAAGCACAACAAGATCGGCGTGCCCGGCGAGGACAAGTTCGAGGGACGCGGCGTCAGCTACTGCGTGACCTGCGACGCGGCGTTCTTCAAGGAGAAGCCGGTGGTAATCGTCGGGGGCGGCGATTCGGCGCTCAAGGGCGCGCTGCACCTGACCGAGTTCGCGAGCCATCTATACGTGGTGCATCGCCGTAAGGACTTCCGCGCCGAGCCGACCTGGGTGGACCGGGTCAAGGCGAAGCAGAACGTGACGTTCATACTGGAGAACGAAGTCACCGAAGTGCTGGGCGACGGCAAGGTCGACGGCGTGAAGCTGAAGCAGCCTTTCAAGGGCAAGGATTCACTCAACGTCGACGGCGTCTTCATCGAGATCGGCTCGACGCCGGACCCGACGCTGGCGAACGCCTTCAAGGCCAACATCGACGACGGTAACTTCGTCCTGGTGAACGACTGCCAGCGCACCAGTGCGGAACGGGTCTGGGCGGCCGGCGACAATACCACCAACTCGGCGATGTTCCGGCAGATCGGTACCGCCTCGGCGGAGGGATCGGTCGCGGCCGGAGACATCTACGAGCATCTCAACGATCCGAAAGCCAAGTGGGCTGACAAGGGCGCGGTCAGCGAGTCGACGCCGGTACAGACGGTCGTTACTGATTGACCATTAATTTGTGGAGCTAAGCGGGCTCGAACCGCTGACCTCTTGCATGCCATGCAAGCGCTCTACCAACTGAGCTATAGCCCCAGGAACGAGAGAAATGGCAGGGCATATAAAAGTATAACGGAGAAAAAAGTTTGACCCGGACAGGTTGCGAAAAGGTGGCAACAAGTCCGGGTCAAAAGAAGTTTTGCTCCGCCGCGATCGTTCTACAGGAGGAGAGCCTCGTGAGAGGCGCCTGAGCGAGGTACGGCCGCGGCGGAACGTCTTGCCCCCCATCTCACGATGGGCAATGCAAGTTAATGAAGTTTCGTGGATCCGGCTATAGGACGGTTCTGAGGACAATAGTCGACAGAGGTGCTCCGTTTGCGGCAGGAGCAGTCCTAAGGTCGTCCAGACGAATCCACGCTGCTCATCCCCACTACGCCGCCAATACATGGCGTAGCCGGACTCGGAAAGATGCGGGAGATTCCATTTCCGAGGTCGGGAATAGGAGAGAACAAGTTTTTTAAGGTTTCGGCAAATCGCCTGTATTCAGTTAAGCCCTCATCTTAATCCGGCACAAGCTGGTAAGCTGGATGCATGGCTAAAGCGAACATTCTCTACGCTCATCTCGCCGACCAGGCGTTCCCGTCCGAAGGCGGCAAGCTCAACCTGATCGGCATGTTCGGCGGCGTGAACGCGCCGGGCCGGATCGGCCTGGCCCAGTTCCCAGCGGTATACCCGCGGCTGGCGTTGGCGGTGGGGCTGGCGACCACCAAGGACAAGTTGCCGGTGACCGTCACCTTCCGGACCGAGGACGGCAAGGACATCGTCCAGCCGTTTTCCGGCACGTTCGAGATCCAGCGCCAAGGGGAAGGTCGCAACGGCGCGGGTGCCAAGAAGGAAGCGGCCAACCTGAGCTTCAACCTGAACTTCGACACGATCCGGATCGAAAAGCCCGGCAAGCTCTACCTCACCATCGAGTCCGACAAGGACGAACTGGCCGAGATCGAACTCGAGGCGGTCCAAGCCCAGCCGCAAGGGCAACAGCCCCCGCAACCTCCGGCGCCGCCTCAACCGCCCGCCCCGCCGCAGAAATCGTGAGCGATCCGATGAGCGATTCCGACTCCCAAAAACTCCACGAAGTAGCGATCACTGCGATCATCCGCGATCGGGATGGCAAGTACCTGATCGTCCGGCGCGATGCCGCCAAGAAGCGGTTCCCGAAGATGTGGACGGTGCCGGGCGGGCGGCTGGAGACGAAGGACTACACGGCGCTCAATAAGGACACCAAGGACTATTGGTACAACGTGCTGGAGCGGGCGTTGGCGCGCGAAATCGACGAGGAAGTCGGATTCAAGGTCGTCCATGTCGAATACCTCACCAGTCTGGCGACGGTCCACGCGGACGGCGCGCCGTCGCTGGTGATCTCCTGCGTCGCCGACTACGAGAGCGGGGATGTCCGGCTGCAGGAGGGCGAGACCGACGACTTCGCCTGGGTCAGCTCGGAAGAAGCCAAAGGCTACGATCTGATCGACGGCATCATGGACGAGCTCGTGATGGCCGACAAGCACTTCGCCGGCACCAAGGCGGAGTGGGCGCGGAGCTAGCGGATTGCGAACCGCTTGGCGTACAGCCGTCGGTTGATTTCGATTACGGCGCGGGTGGCCGAGTAAGTCGCGGAATGCAGTTGATGGAGCGCGTCGTGGCGGATGTCGCCGACCGCGAAGACGTTCTTCACGCCGGTTTCCATTGTGTCAGGATCGACCTTGATCAGTCCGCGTTCGTCCATCCGGAGTTTCAAGCGCTTGGCGACGTCGTTGTACGGCTGGATCCCGAGTCGGTGAAAGATCGCGTCGACCGCCAGTTTCTTCTCGGCGCCGTAACGCTTTTTCGACTTGCCCGTGAGAGCCAGCGTCACCGAACGGACGTGTCCCTTCGGGCGGCCGACAACTTCCTTGAACGTACCCTCGTAGGCCGGGATGCCGGCTCGCGCCAACTTACCGAGCTCCCACGCCGGGATCTTCGAGAAATCCTCCGCGGTGAAGGCCAGCCGCTTGGTGAATTGCCGGAGCCGGAGCGTCAGGTCGACGCCGTCGGCGTCCTTGCCGACGCAAAGCACGCTCTGACCGTTCACGTAGTGCCCGTCGCAGAGGATGCACCAGTACATCGACTTGCCCTCGTATTCGTAGCTCTCCTCGAAGTCCGGCAGCACGTCCTCGATGCCGTTGGCGATCACCACCGCTTCGGCGGTCACCGTCCGTCGCTTGGATCGGACGGCATGAGTCCCGCCCGCCCGCGGCAGGATCCGCTCGACCGGTTCGTCCGGGTGGAACTTCACCCCGAGCCGCTCCGCCTGATTCCGGCCGAGTTCGCGCAACCGCGTCGCTTTCACACCGCCGGGGAACCCGAGGTAATTCTCGTATTTCTGGAACCAGGTCGAGCGGCCGCATCCCGCATCGAACACGACCGTCTTTAGGTTGTAGCGGGCGGCGTAGATCGCGGCGGCCAGTCCGGCCGGGCCGGCGCCGAGGATCGCGATGTCGTACTTCGTAGACTTGGGCACGAGTGGATTATACGGCGTAAGCTCCTTGAAATGAAAAGGCATCCTTTCATCCGGTGAGGAGATGAAAGAATGCCGATTCTAATGCAACAGCTTCGATAGCCTGTACCACATTCCGAACATGAAGCAAGGTATACCGACAAACATCAGTGCGAGGCCAAACAAAGCGCCAACTCCGCTAACCAGTGCGCTCACGAGATTAGATGGGTGTTGGTCTGGAGTGGTGATGGCTATCACGCTGAATCCAGCTATGAAGAGGAATAAAGAAATCAGCATTCCCCGCCACGTTTCGATAAGGAAATCACCCACTTTGTCAGTCATTGCCAGCCTATCTGTTGAGGTGTACACCATCACTCACGCGATAGTGCTTTAGTATAAACACATACAGAACAAGAACAGAATTATGAAACGCTACGACCCGCAGTCGATCGAGCCGAAGTGGCAGGAAATCTGGGAAAAGACCGGACTCTTCAAGACGCCGGCCAAGCCGCGGCCAGGAACGTCGAAGCAGTACGTCCTCGACATGTTTCCGTATCCGTCGGGCGACGGGCTGCACCTCGGGCACATCAAGAGCTACACGCCGTCCGACGTCTTCAGCCATTTCCAGCGGCTGACCGGGCACGACGTGCTGCACCCGATGGGCTGGGACGCGTTCGGCCTGCCGGCCGAGAACGCGGCGATTAAGAAAGGCATCCATCCTTCGGAAAATACGGCGGGCAACGTCAAGAACTTCGAGCGCCAGCTGCGGAGCGTCGGCTTTGCGTACGACTGGGACCGCGTCGTCGACACGTCCGATCCGGACTACTACAAGTGGACGCAGTGGATTTTCGTACGGATGTTCGAGAAGGGGCTGGCGTACCAGGCGATGGGCCAGCAGTGGTGGTGCCCGAAGGACAAGACCGTTCTGGCCAACGAGCAGGTGATCGAAGGGCGTTGCGAGCGCTGCGGCAGCGAGGTCACGAAGAAAGCGCTGAAGCAATGGTATTTCAAGATCACCGACTACGCCGACGAGCTGCTCGATGCCGCCGACGAGCTCGATTGGCCGGAGAAGATCAAGATCATGCAGCGCAATTGGATCGGACGGAGTGAGGGCTTGCTGTTCACGTCGCCGGTCAAAGACATGGACCTCGAGATCCAGACGTTCTCCGCGCACTACGAGGCGTTCACCGCCGACACGTTCGTGGTGATCGCGCCGGATCACCCGTTGCTGCCGCAGTTGATCAAGGGCGTCGAAAATGAGGAGCAGATCAAGCAGTTCTGCGACTATTTGATCGAGAAGCGTATCAAGCAAGGCTTCGAGGAAGAAAAAGAATCGGAAGGAATTTTCACCGGACGCTATACCGTGGACCCGATCGGGAACGGCGAACTGCCGATCTGGGTGGCCAGCTACGCGTTGGCTGATTACGGCACCGGCATCGTTAAGTGCTCGGCGCATGACGAACGCGACTTCAAGTTTGCCAAGAAGTACCAGATCCCGCTGAAGGCGACCTTGCTGCCGGAAGACAAAAAACTGCGCGCTCAGGTCGAGAAGTTTGAAATGTGCTACATCGACTTCGACAACGGTGCACTGACCGAACCGGCGGAGCTGGCCGGCAAACGAGCGCATGACGTGTCGGAAGCGGTCAAGGATTACGCCGAGCAACACCAGTTGGCCAAGCGCCAAACTCAGTACAAACTCCGTGACTGGCTGATTTCACGGCAACGGTACTGGGGCACGCCGATTCCGATCATCCACTGCGAAAAGTGCGGCCCGCAAGCGGTGCCGGAAAAGGACCTGCCGGTGGAATTACCGGAAGTGAAAGACTATTTACCGACCGGCGACGGCCGCTCACCGCTGGCCAAGGTGAAGTCGTTCGTTGAGACGACGTGCCCGAAGTGTGGCGGCCCGGCTGAACGCGAGACCGACACGATGGACACCTTTGCCGACTCCAGCTGGTACTTCCTGCGATACCCGAATCCACGTGACACGAAAGCGGCTTGGAATAGAGCCAACGTGAAAGCCTGGCTTCCGGTCGATACATACGTTGGCGGAGCGGAACATGCCGTACTGCATCTACTCTACGCCCGGTTTTTTACCAAGTTCTTGGCCGATGAAAAACTGATCGATTTTCGAGAGCCGTTCCTTAGTCTCCGAAATCAGGGACTGATCCTCGGGTCGGACGGGGCCAAGATGAGCAAGTCGAAGGGCAACGTGATCAGTCCGGACGAAATCGTGCAGGCGGCCGGCGCCGACACGCTCCGCGTCTATGTGCTTTTCATGGGACCGTTCGAGCAAAGCGCGGCCTGGAAGAGTTCGGACATGGAGGGATGCCTGCGGTTCCTCAGACGCGTTTGGGGTTTCGGCCAGAGTTTGATCGACGCCAAGTCGGGCGACGAGAAAGCGGGAACCTCCGGCGAGGAAACTGACCAGGAATCCGACATCGCCGAGACCGGTTTCGAGCGCGCGATTTCCAAAGCCACCAAGCGCGTCACCGCGTCGATCGAGAATTTCCGGTTCAACACGGCGGTCAGCGGCTTAATGGAAGCGCTCAACGACCTGCAAGAACTCACGGTGAAGACCGGATCGCACGCCGCATACCGCCCGTACTTCGAGCGCTACTTGGTCCTACTCTCTCCGTTCGCGCCGCATCTGGCCGAAGAACTTTGGCACGAGTTCGGCCACGAGGAGTCGGTTTTCAAGCAGGGCTGGCCGGTCATCGACGAGGCCGCGCTGAAAGACGAAACGGTCTCGATACCGGTGCAGGTTAACGGCAAGGTCCGCACCACGTTGGAACTGCCGGCGGACGGTCTGTCGGAGACAGTCGTCACCAAAGCGGCCCTGGCCGACGCATCGGTCAAGAAACATTTGCCAGGAAAACCCAAGAAAACCATCTACGTCGACGGCAAGCTGCTCAACCTGGTCGGATGATCACGGTCGACCTCAAACCGCTCGCAGGTGCGGCGCAGGGCGCGTCGGTTCCGCTCGAGGTGCAGGTCCGGCATCCCAAGCTGAAGGATCTGCCGAAGCTGAGCGACCTCGCCGTTACCGGCACCGTCTCGAAGCTCGACGAAGGGTATCTGGTCGCCGGCACGCTGCAGGCCTCGATCCGGCTGGAATGCGCCCGGTGTCTCAAGCCCTTCGACCACCCTCTGTCTCTGGAGTTTTCGGAGCAGTTCAGTCTGCAGCCGGACGACGACCGGTTCCCGGCGCAGAAGGGCCGGCTGGAGCTGGATCCGATGTTGCGCACGGTCATCCTGATCCGTCTGCCCGAACGTCCGATGCACGATCCCGGTTGCAAGGGGCTCTGTCCGACCTGCGGCAAGGATCTCAACCTCGAGCCGCATGAGCATCCGAAACCGGAATCGGACGAAGGACCCTTCGACCAGCTCAAGAAACTCCGGTAAGCTGGCTTTATGGCCGTACCCAAGCAAAAGAAGTCGAAGGCGCGCACCCGCAAGGGACGCTCGCATCTGGCCGCCAAGCCGGCTGCCGCGGTGAAGACCGCGACCGGCATGCGCCTCAGCCACCGCGTCGATCCGGACACCGGCAAGTACCGCGGCCGCGAAGTCGTTAAGCCCGCGGACTGATGGCCAACCGACACGTGCTCCGCACCATCCTCATGCAATCGCTGTATGAGCAGGAGTTCCATCCCAAGACATCGCTGGGGGAGATCGCCGAGCGGTACCTGAAGCGCGAGCAAGTCAGCGACGAGGAACATGTGTACATCGAGCACGCCGCCACCGGGCTGGCCAAGCACCGGAAGGACATCGACAAGCTGATCGTCAAGCATGCGCCCGAGTGGCCGCTGGACCAGATCGCTTCGATCGACCGGGCGGTGCTCAGGCTCGGTATCTACGAAGTGCTGCACTCCGACGAGGTCCCGCCTAAGGTGGCGATCAACGAGGCGGTCGAGCTGGCCAAGGCGTTCGGCGGCGAGAACTCCGGCTCTTTCGTGAACGGCGTGCTCGGCACGGTATACCGCAGCAGCGACAGGTATGATGGGAAGGACGAGGGTAAGGATTCCGGGAAAGAAGACACGGATGATGCAGCAAAAGCCAAGACCAAACCGAAAACGAAAACGCCAACCGACCGCCAAAAGAAGTGATGGTCAGCGAAGTGACGGCAAACGGCTGGTCAAAGCTGCCGTAGCCGGCGGCGTGGTTTTCGCCAAGATCGACGGGATACTCAAGTTCCTGATGATCCAACATGCCTACAACCACCAGTGGTCCCTCCCGAAAGGGCACGTCGAGGAACGCGAGACGACGCTCGACGCCGCGGTCCGTGAAGTCGAAGAGGAGACCGGAGTAACGTGCAAGGTTATCGAGTTTTTGGGCTTCACCAACATCTGGACCTCACATGAGGGGTATCATTTACTACGAAGACAACACACCTATCTGATGGAGCCGGTCGGCGATCCGACTATCCACCGCGAGAAGATCGATCCCGAGGAAGGCATGGTTCGCGAAGCCCGCTGGCTGACCTACGAAGAGACTATGACCAAAGTGAAATACAAGAACATCCGTCCGCTGATCCGGCAAGCCCACGCCCGGGTGAAGGAGCTCGGCCGTGGTTGAACCGAAACGCGAGCCGACCGATCTCAAGGAGCTGCAGAAGACGCTGGGTCTCAAGTTCAAGGACCAGGACTTGTTCCGGTCCGCCCTGGTGCATCGGAGCTACCTTAACGAGAACCGAGATTTCGCGCTGCCGCACAACGAGCGGTTGGAGTTCCTCGGCGACGCGGTGCTTGAGTTGGTCGTGACCGACCATCTCTACCGCACCTACGACCAGCCGGAAGGCGAGCTCACCAGCCTGCGCTCGGCCTTGGTCCGCACCGAGCACCTGGCCAAGGTGGCGGCCGGGTTGGGCCTCGGCCAGGCACTCCTGATGTCGAAAGGCGAGGAGAAGAGCGGCGGCCGCGAACGCCCGGCGCTGCAGGCCAACGCCTGCGAAGCGGTGATCGGCGCGATTTATCTCGACCAAGGCTACGCCACGGTGAACCGGTTCATCCATCAGCGGATCATCAGCGCGCTGGAGGGTATCATCGCCGAGGAGGCGCACCGCGATCCGAAGAGCTTGTTGCAGGAGGCCGCGCAGGAGCGGTTCAACCAGACGCCGCGGTACAAGGTCGTCGAGGCGGTCGGCCCCGACCATGCCAAGTCCTTTACGGTAGTGGTCCGCGTCGGGGACAATGAGGTAGGCGAAGGCAAAGGCAACTCGAAGCAGACCGCCGAACGGGCCGCCGCCCAGGCCGCGCTCGAAGGGCCGTTCAAGAAATCGCAGTCGTCGAAGAAGAATTCGAAAAAGGGGTAATCGTTAGTTACCCATGTTCCTGACATCACTCGAACTCACCGGATTCAAGTCATTCGCCAAGCGGACCAAGCTGGAGTTCCAACCCGGCATTACCGCGATCGTCGGTCCGAACGGATCCGGCAAGTCGAACATCGCCGATGCGATCCGCTGGGTGCTCGGCGCGCAATCGAAGAAGGCCGTCCGCGGCAAGGTCTCGACGGACGTGATCTTTTCCGGGACGCCCAAGCGGCCGGCGATGAGCCTGGCCGAGGTCTCGTTGACCTTCGACAACGCCGAGAAGCTCCTTCCGTACGACTACGACGAGGTCGTGGTGACCCGCCGCCTCTACCGCAGCGGCGATTCGGAATACCTCGTGAACGGCGGCAAGGTCCGGCTGACCGATCTCCTGCACGCCTTCGCGGTGGCCGGGATCGGGGCCGAGAACTACACGGTGATCTCGCAGGGCTTGGTCGACAAGGTGCTCACTCAGACGCCGGAACAGCGCCGCGGTCTGTTTGAGGAAGCGGCCGGCGTCCGCCAGTTCTACCTGAAGCGTGACGAAGCCAAACGGAAGCTGGCGGAGACCGACCGGAACCTCGGCCGGGTGCACGATATTCTCAAGGAGCTCGGCCCGCGACTGAAGTCGCTGGCCCGGCAGGCGAGCGCCTTGGCCAAACGGGCGGAAGTCGAGCAGCAGCTAAAGGACGCGCTGCTCGGATTCTACGGCCGCAAGTACCGCGGACTCTCCAAGGAGGCTAACGAACGCCGTGCCAAGCGCGAGGAACTCGAGGGCGAGCTGGCCAAGCTCGGCACCGAACTCGACGCGCTCGGGGGCGAAGTCGACACGCTGCGCTCGCGGCAGCAGGGCCTGACGTTGAACAAACTGTTCGCGGAGCGGAACGGCATCGCCCAGCAACGTGACGAACTGCGGGAG
Source organism: bacterium (assembly GCA_030699935.1). Taxonomy (GTDB): domain Bacteria; phylum Patescibacteriota; class SICC01; order SICC01; family SICC01; genus JALYJZ01. Next base: position 53,466 of record JAUYKS010000010.1, read on the forward strand.
CAAGTCAACAAGGCGGTCACCGCGCGCGAGGTCGCCAAGGCGACCATCGAGCGGCTGCGTTCCGAACGGAAGAACTTCGAAGCCCGGCTCGAATTCCTGCCGGAAGCCGGGAAAGCCAACGTGACGGATACCAAGGATCTTGATGAGCAGATCGCCGACTTGGAGCGGCAGATCGAAGCGATCGGCTCCGACGGCGGGACATCGGGCGGTCTCAGCGACTTACTTGCCAAGGCGGACGAGATCGCGGCGGAGCTGGAACGGGGGTTCAAGGACGGGGCTGCGGTGGAGATCCTCGGCGACGCGCTGTCCGAACTCAGGAAAGTGCTGACGCGCTGCCGCCGGCTGGCCGGCGGCGGTCCGGATGACGCGACCGTCGAGCGGACGAAACTGCAGGAAGAGCTGGCTTCGCTGAAGGTCCAGCGGGCCTCGCGGGCGGAGGCGGTCAAGCTGCGGAACGAGCAGGCCGAACAGACCGGCAAGGAACGCGAGAGCCTGACGACGCGGCTGGCCGGGATCGGTCAGGAGCTGACGGACGCGGAGAAGAAGACCGCGGCATCGTCGGAAACGCTGGTGTCGTCCGAGTCCAAGCTGAAGGCACTCGAGGCCAAGATCGGCGCGCTGGACAAGCAGGTCGCGACGGAACAGCAACGCAGTTTCGGCGAATCGGACGAGCTCAAAGGCAAGGAAGACGCGCTGCGCGCCAAGCACCGGACGCAGGACGAATACCGCCGCGAGTTGGAAGCGCAGAACCTGGAGCTGGCCAAGTTGGAGACCAAGCTCGACGACCTTGTCCACGAAGCCAAGGGGAAGCTTGCGACATTGAAGGGCGCCCAGGATCAGGAAAGTGTCGCGTTCCCGCCAGCGGAGGATGTGTCGTTGCCGGCCGAGGAAGTCGACGAGGAGAAGATCGCCAAACTGGAGCGGCGCCTGATGGAGATGGGCGGCATCGATCCGGCCGTCACCGCCGAGCACAAGGAAGTCGAGGAGCGCCACCAGTTCCTGACGACCCAAAGCGATGACCTTGCCAAGGCCAAGAAGGATCTAGAGCAGGTGATCCGCGAGCTCGAAGGGAAGAGCCGGACGCTGTTCACCGAGGCGTTCGAGAAGATCAGTACCGCGTTCACCGAATACTTCGACAAGTTGTTCGGTGGCGGTAAGGCGTCGCTAGAGCTGGTCGAGCCGAGGTTGGAAGACGTCGAGGGCGCTGACGACGGCGACGCCAACGCCGGAGACACGAGCCGCTCGCGCAAACTCGACGCCGGCATCGAGATCAAGGCGGTACCGCCCGGCAAACGCCTGAAGTCGCTGGCCCAGCTCTCCGGCGGCGAGCGCGCGATGACGTCCGTGGCGCTGCTGTTCGCGATCCTCAAGGTGAACCCGTCGCCGTTCGTGATGCTCGACGAGGTCGACGCCGCGCTGGACGAGGCCAACACCGGCCGGTTCGCCAGCGTCCTCTCCGAGCTCGGCGAGGCGACACAGTTCCTGGTCGTCACGCACAACCGTGACACCATGAAGGCCGCGGCGATGCTCTACGGCGTCAGCATGGACTCCACCGGCGTCTCGACGATGCTCTCGCTGAAGCTGCCGGAAGCGGAAAAAGTCGCCACCAGCGCATGACAGATAAACATAAGATTGGAACGAAGCTCAATATGGATGAGCCGTTCCGTAATTTACCGAAGCCTTTTAAGCGAACGGCACAGGATTATTGGCAATGGGGCTATTCAGCGGTGTTATCCAATACTGACCGTGGCGTGTTGGCGGAGTACATAGTCGCCGTCCTGCTTGGCATTGATGAAGCCGCTCGGATTCCTTGGGACGCCTGTGATCTTCGATTGCCGGATGGTAAGAAAATCGAAGTCAAAAGCACTGCGAAGCTGCAGGCATGGAGTCAGGGTAAGTTGAATGAACCAAGGATCGTCCTGAAGCCGACGAAAGCATACGATCCTCGCACAAATACATATCTGCCAGCTGATTTTAATGCTGATGTGTATATTTTTTGCTTCTTTAAAACAGAGAAACTGGAGAAAGCCAACCTGCTAGATATGTCGCAATGGGATTTTTACGTTTTCTCTCAGACTCAAATCATGGGATTGCTGGCTGGTAGAAAATCTATTTCGCTCAAACAATTGGAATCAGAAGGCTTCAAATCAATTTCTGCTGATTCAGTCGCATCAGCAGTATCCGATCTAGGCGAATAACTTGTCGCAAGAATGTTTCTCGCGTAACCTAGACTCCGTACACAGGAGACACAGAACTTGTTGGTTATCAGATTATCCCGGACCGGACGAACGAAGCGCCCCCATTATCGCGTCGTCGTAGCGGAGAAAAGCGCGGCCGTCAAAGGCCGTTACTTGGAAGTGCTCGGTCACTTCGACCCGCTGACCAAGGAACTCAAGATCGACGAGGAACGGGCCAAGGCGCGGCTCGCCAGCGGCGCCCAGCCGAGCGAGACCGCCGAGATGTTGCTTGAAAAGGCCGGCATCCTGAAGCGCGACAAGATCGAAGACAAGTACCGCCGACCGACCCGCAAGAAGCGGAAGGACATCAAGGCGGAAGCCGAGTCGGCTGACAAGCCCGCGGCGAAACCGGCCGGCGATGCCGCTGCCACGGACGACAAGACCGACAAGGAAGAAAAGAAGCCTGCAGCTAAGGACGAATCGAAGAAGGATGACAAGCCTGCCGGTCAACCCGAGAAAAAGCCCGAAGCTGACAAGAAAGCTGACAAGAAGCCCGAAGCCAAACCAGAAGCCAAGAAAGAACCCAAGGATAACGAAAAAGGAGATTCCTGATGAGCGAAGAACAAGACCAGCAATTCGTTAATTTCGTATTGAA
>JAUYKS010000012.1 GCA_030699935.1 bacterium
CGATCACACACTGGAAGAGGTCGGGCAGCAGTTTTCGGTGACACGCGAGCGGATCCGGCAGATCGAGGCGAAGGCGCTGAACAAGCTTAAGAAGAAGCGGGACACGGGTCGGCTCAAGGACTTCCTGGGTTAGGCGTTCTCAGTCAGTCGCCGCCGAACTCGTTGGCGAGCACCCGGGCGATTTCTATCGCCGCGGCCAGGTAGTGTGGGTCGAGGTTGTCGATGCCGGCCAGTAACTCACCGGTAGGTTCGCCGAGGACGATCTCTCCGGACGGGTGTTCGGTCAGGTCGATCTCTCCTGAGGCAACCAACCCGACTTCGGCCAGTCCGAGTTCGTCGTCGAGTTTCCGTTCTCGCGGCTTATGCGGCCGCTGCCGCGATTTCGTTTTTTCGGGTTTGAAAAACGCCAGGCTGTCCTGGCGTTCGTAGTCTTGAATGGCTCCTTCGATGCCTGCCTCGATGGCATCTAAGTGGTGTTCGATCCTTGGCATCGTGTTCCTTTCATGGCACCCGATGGTATCGAAAAATCAGACGGTTGTCAAGTATTTAGCCTAGCTATCCTAACGGTTCCGATAGTAGGCGAAGATGTCGCGGGAGGCTTCGGCGACCTTGCGCCGGGCCAGGTCGACGTCACGCGAGACGCCTTCGGTGAAGATCGCGACGGCGTACGATTTGCCGTGGTACCGCACGATCCCGACGTCGTGCTGGCCGCCGTTGAACGCGTCGCCGGTCTTGTGGAAGACTTTCGCGCCCTCCGGCAGTAGCGCCGGGATGCGTTCCTCGAACTCGCTGTCATCGAGGATACTCAGCAATTCCTCGGTCAGGAATTCGTCGGCCAACAGTCCCCGTTGCAAACGGTCCATGAACCGGAGCATGTCGCGCGGCGTGGTCGTGTTGTCGGCGATCGAGGTGTGCGCCATCCCCTCGCCGTCGGCGAACCGCTGAAGCTTCTGCTTGTCCAATCGCGTTGCCAGGACGTAGGCGGCGGTGTTGTCCGACTTCTCCATCATCAAGCGGGCCAGTTCCCGCCAACTGTACCGGTGCGGTGCCGGCCGATTTTGGATCACGCCGGTCCCGTAGCGCTGGATCTCGCCCGGCGCTAGGGTCAGGACCTCGTCGAGGTCGAACCGGTTGTTCGAGGCCTCGTGGTACATGAACCCGACGATCACCAGCTTCATCGTCGAAGCGGCGTCGTAGGTCCGGTCCGCGCCGAGGACGAATTCCTCGCCGCCGCCGAGGTCGCGGGCGGCGATGCCGATCCGGCCGTCACCGAGGTTCTGGGCGATCCGGATGGTCAGGTCCTGCTGTGAGGCGATCGTCGGCAATCCGGAGATGGCACTGACCTTCTCGGGAGCTCGCGCCGGTTGCTGCGGCGGCGAGAGCAGCAGCGAGATCCCGATCGCCACCAACAGGATCGCCAAGTATTGGCGCTTCGAGCTTTTGCGCTTGTTCAGCGCCGACCGTGGCCGGTAAGTATTTGTTTCCTGCACGCCCTTAGTATAACCGTCGCGTATGGTAAGTTGGTTGTGTGAAGCAAACAACCAGGAAAGAAACCAGAACGTATGCTGATCGGCGGGAATATCTGCTCGAGGCCGTGGCCAAACGCCGCCGCAGGCTTCGGGAAATGGTCGTTCAATACAAAGGCGGAAAATGCCAGTTGTGCGGGTATGACAAATGTCGGGGCGCCCTCGAGTTCCACCATCTGGACCCGGCAACGAAATCATTCGGCCTGAGCGCACGCGGGATGACGCGGTCCTGGGAGCGGATGCGTCAAGAAGCTGACAAGTGCATTCTGGTTTGTGCAAATTGCCATCGCGAAGTTGAAGCAGGACTCGTGAAACTCTCGTAAAATAGTCCTTGTATTCCGGGGTAGCACAACGGTAGTGCAGCGCACTGTTAATGCGAAGGTTGCCGGTTCGAATCCGGCCCCCGGAGCCACGAAAATAGCGTCTCAACGGCGCTATTTCTTTTTGAAGGCAGGCCGTACAATCGAACCAATGAAGGTACTTCTAGATATGGTGATTTCGCCCAACGGCTATATTGCTCGTGAAGACGGCAGTGAAGACTGGTTGCCTGACGAGGGGTGGGATGAGTTTGTTGATCTTGCTAAAGAGTTAAACAACATAGTGATGGGGCGTGAGACATACACACAAGTAACGAATCGTTACGAAGAGTACAACTTTGATAACGTGCCGTGCGAGTACAAGTTGATCGTTACGCGTAACCGCGACTTCCAAGCGCCGGATCGGTATGTGGTCGTTCATAGTCCTGAGGAAGCGATTAAATATTTACAGGTGCAAGGCGTAGAAACAGCGTTTCTTATTGGCGGGGGAAAACTAAACTCAGAGTTCATTAAAAAGGGGCTAGTCGATCAACTTCAATTGACCGTCAATCCATATTTAATTGGCAAAGGCCGTCCATTTCTGGCTCCGGATGATTTTGAAATGCCGTTAACTTTTGTTGAGAGCAGTGAACTTCCCGGCGGTAGAGCTAAGCTGAAATACATCGTCCAGAAGGATAAATAAACCAATTCTGACATCGTGCTAAGCGTAAGCCGGAGTCAAACCGCGCCCACTAGCTCTCCGATTTTGGTTCGAACATAGTACGCTTTGGGGAGCCCTGACTTGTTATGCTGAACGAATGAAAGATTTGTTCTTAATTGCAGCGGCAATTATCACAGTTGCTTCCGTTATTCCCTACGCACGGGACATCTTAAAGGGTACGACTAAGCCAAACATCGTTTCCTGGCTTACTTGGACGATATTGACGGCAGTCGCGACGATAGCTGAGTTTGCGGCGCACGAGTATACGGCTGCGCTATTCACATCCTCGGCGGTACTCGAAACTGGCTTGATCGTACTTCTCGGCCTGAGATACGGGTACGCACAATACTCGAGGTTTGATGCCATCTGCCAGATTGGAGCCTTATCCGGATTCTTACTCTGGTGGTTGTTCGACAGTCCCGCTTTGGCGGTAATCGCCGCGGTTGCTATCGACTTTATTGGTGCTCTTCCAACCGTTAGGCACTCTTGGTTGAAACCCGGTGAGGAAACTTGGTCACTATATGCCATGGCCTGTATTGGTGGCGTACTGGCGATCTTCGCTCTGAGCTCATATAACTGGACGAGCCTGACTTATGCTGTATACATAGTGTTCATCAATTTCTTGATAGCTAGTGTTCTGATACTTCGAGAGAAAAAGATTTTGGTTCGAACGTAGTATGCTTTGGGGAGCACTTTTATCAAGCGACCGGTATTATTGATTCGTACGTTGTACTTTCTCGCAGGTCAGCTACGGTGTGCTCATATTGGATTGAGGAAGGAGGTGATTATATTGAAACGATTACTAATGTTTACGGCCGTTGTAGCTGTCGTGCTCGGAGGAGCAGGCACCGCCTTGGCCGCGCCGAAAGCGGGCACGGTCGGAGCCGACAACGCCGCGCTGCGTGAGGCCATTACTGGCTTCTATCAGTCCGAACTGAACGGCAACCCGGCCTATCGAGACGTCGATAACTTCGGCGAAGCCATCGCGTCCGGCTACTTCGGCAACACCGCCAATGTCAGCGACCACGGCAACGGCGTGACGCCGTCGTTGGCGCCGGGTCCCTGGGTCTGTGTGTACGTGGCCGGATCCTGTGTCGACAAGACGATGGGTACCACGTGGGGCGAACTGGTTTCCGACTTCCGTGCGAACTGATCGGAACCGAGACCGATGGAATGCCAGCCTCAGGCTGGCATTCTTGCTTATAATGACGCCGTCATGGCAAGGCGACCCAAACATCCGGCTGTCACGTTACTCAACATCGGTCCGCTTCGGATAACGCTGCTTAACGGCCAAGCCGACTGGCGGGAATACCTGGCCTGGCAGGTCGGGTTGCTGGCGGCGGCGGCGCCCTTGTTCACTACCCTTCTCCTGCTGCAGCCGGGAGCCGTCGATGACGTGGTCGCGCTGGAAGTGTTGCTAGCTACCTTACCGGGAGTCGTCGTGGCCTCGGCCATCCTCTGGTGGCTGATCAAGCGCGAATACAGCCGCAGCAAGCGGTTCGCACTGGCGTTCCTGATCCTGTCGAACCTGACCGCGGCGCTGGCCGCGCTGCGCACGTTCGACGCCGCGCCATCCGCGCCCTGGTTCGACGTCCTGTTCGCCGGCACCGCGCTGTACCTGGCCGGCACGGGCGTGATCGGCCTGATCATCCTCATCCGCGGCGATGACGTGTCGCCGTGGTGGAGGCGCTAATCTTCCGCCTGGAAAATAGTATGCTTTAGGTAGCCAAAGAAAAAGTGAAAAGTCCCCTGAAAAAATCAGTTACTGCCCTTGTGGGATTGCTGGCTGTAAGTGTCCCGAGTCCGGCGCTTGCCTTTGGGATTGACTGTGGGGGAACGGTCGGATGCGCATCGTTCATGCTTCTCATCTTGTTGTTCACCGCCCTTCCCGTAATAGCGTTCGGGGTTGGAGTGACCGTCGGAATCTCCTGGCTGACCAGGAAAGCTTTCGGCCACCGCTTGCCGCGCTGGGTCGCCGTCATCCTCTTCTTAGTCATCGCGGTTGCCACCCCTCTTGCGTACGATGCGTACCAAAAGAACCTGGCGGAGACTGGGGACAAACGCAATTTGGCCGCGATCTCGTTTACCGTCCTCGAGCCGACGACCGTACCCGCTGACTACGAGAGGTTTTCCGTGACTACGAGCCTGCCCGGTGAAAGGCAACAACACGTGGAGTTCTCGTACAAGGATTCCTCTAAGGAAAAAGCTTCTTCTAAGGATATATTCCGAATCAATGAAACAGCCGAAAATGCTGTCACATCAAGGTATTGCAACGAGGATTCTCGTTTGAGAAGCAGTACGTACAGCGCAGGCCAAGCGCGTTCCTGCCTGTCCCAAACGACTTCGAAAGGAATCCGGTGGTATCACGGAAGGCCGGAGTATGGCGGTGAACAGACGGAGTTCGCGGTTATTGACGGTATTCGCGCTACGATCAAGCATTACTATCTTTCGGATACCGAAATCAGCACGATTTTTGACGGACTGATCATGAAGAAACCGGCCGAAATCGACGTCAGCAAGAACCCGAGGAATTTTTCATTCCTTGGAATAACCTTCTAAGGATTAACCCGCGCTGCTTTAGAACCGCAGTTTATACCCGGTCCGGACACGGCCGTGGTGGAAGCTTCGGTAGCTGGATGTCTAGCTAGCGCGGAGTCGTGTTATGCTGATTTGTCCGAATCATGACTACCGCGGAATTACATACCGAGAATCCCGACACCGACAGCCGATTACGGAGTCGCCAGGACGAGTTTGCGGCGTTGCTCGGAGTAGATCCGGAATCCCTGCGACATCTGGAATTCTGCGAACACTGTGATGGCGAAGACGCACAATGGAACGACCTGCCCTTTGACGTGCTGGACATGGATGGCCTCGGACAGGAAGACTTCGATGAAGCGGCGGAGTATCGCGGGCAAGTCGGCGAGTCGATGTGCGTGCAATGCGACGGTACGGGGTTCAAAAGCGGCAGCTTCGAGCTGACACCCGAAGATTGGCAGCAGCTCGGCAGATAAGAGCCTAGATCACTCCGGCCAGAAGTCTTCGACCTTCTCCCAGTCGTCCTTGTCGATCCGGTTCGAGATAATCAGCAACTCCACGTCGTCGGGCCCTTCGTTCCAGAAGCCGCGGACGGTTTGCGGTGCGACCCGCACGGCCGTGTCCGGTCCGAGCTCCTTGATCTCGTCGTCGAACTTTCCCTGCAGCGTACCCTTCATCACGTAGACGATCTCCTCCTGCGTCTTGTGCCGATGGCCGTACGAACCCTTGCTGCCGGTCTGCGCCGGCATCCGTCGGTAGGTTACGGCGAGTTGCTCGCTACCGAGTGCGTCCTTCAGGAACCGCATCTCGCCCGGGTAGTCGCCGAGGATATCGGGCGCGTCGGTAACCTTGACGATCGTGTAGTCACTCATCAGAACCGCAGCTTATATCCGGTCTTGAAGATCCAGTAGACGATCCCGAACAGCACCACCACGCCGGCCGACACGATGCCGAGCGAGAGGTACGGATCTACGTCGGAGGTGCCGAGGAAGCCGTGCCGGACCGCGTTAATCATGTAGAAGACGGGGTTGAATTGCGACGCGGTCTGGAACGGCTCCGGCAACAACGAAGTCGAATAGAACACGCCGCCGATGAAGATCAGCGGCTGGAGGATGAAGCTGCGGTAGAGACTGATCTGGTCGAAGGTGTCGGCGATCACGCCCATTAGCACGCCGAACAGCGCGAAGAATCCGCCGATCGCGAAGAAGCACCAGACCAGTAGTAGCGGATCCGCGATCGGCAGGTCGACTAGAAAGCTCGCGGTCAGCAGCACGGTACCGCCGATTATCGCACCGCGGCCCAAGCCGCCCAGCGCGTACGCCCCGAGCAGCTCCAAGTTGTGCAGCGGCGAGGCGAGCTGATCGTCGATCGCGCGCATGAACCGTTGCTGGAACAGCGAGGACGCGTTGTTCTCGAAGGCGTTCAGCGCGAAGCTCATCATCACGAGCCCGGGCAGGATAAAGACGATGTAATCGAAGCCTTCCAGGTTTCCGACCCGACTACCGAGCGCGGCGCCGAATACGGAGATGTAGAGGTATGTCTCGAGGATCGGCGTCAGGATCGTCTGGCGCTTGATGCTCCAGTACCGGTTGAACTCGCGCCGGACCCCGAGCCCGAGCCTGGTTTCCCACTGGCCAGTCCGCGCGCTCATCCGAATCCCTTTCCTTCGCCGGCGCCCGGATCCGTTTCCGCGTCCGCCTTGGCGGTCCGGGCCAGTTCCTCGCGGCCGACCACCGCCAGGTACACGTCCTCGAGCGTCTTCTTCTTATGCTTCTTCTTGAGCTCCGCCACCGTGCCGATGTCGACGATCTCGCCGTGGTTGATCAGGGCGACGCGGCTGGCCAGTTGCTCGGCCTCCTCGATGTAGTGGGTCGTGAGCAGGATGGTCGTGCCCTGTTTGTTGACCCGCTTCATGTAGTGCCAGAGTTCGAGCCGCAGCTCGACGTCCACCCCGGCCGTCGGCTCGTCGAGGATCAGCATCTTCGGCTTGTGCATCAGCGCCCGAGCGATGACCAGCCGCCGCCGCATCCCGCCCGACAAGGCCCGCACGCTGGCCTTCCGCTTGTCTTCGAGCGAGAACGACTTCAACAACTCGTCCACCCGGCGCTGCCGCTGCTTCCTCGGCATGCCGTAATACCCGCCGTGGTAGTCCAGCGTCTCCTCGACGTTGAGGAACCAGTCCAAGCTCATCACTTCCTGCGGCGAGAGACCGACCGCTTGCCGAGCCGCCTGGTACTCCTTCTGCGAGTCCTTGCCGAAGACCTTGATCTCGCCGGAGGTCGGCACGGCCAGCCCGGTGACGCAGTGGATCAACGTCGACTTGCCGGCGCCGTTCGGCCCGAGCAGCCCGAAGAACTCGCCTTTCTTGACCGTAAGGTCGACGCCCTTCAACGCCTCCGGCCCTTTGCGGTATTTCTTCTTCAAGTCAGTAATCCGGAGCGCGTCCATACCGGAACAGTATAGACCGTCGTATTTCTACTTCCACGACGGGAATCGCTCGCCGCGCCGCTTTACCGCGACCCCTTCCGGAATGAATCCGAAATGGTCGACGGCTTCGCGATCGGTCCACGTACGCGGCCCGGCCACTTTGATTACCTCTTCCGAAGCTTCCGGAACCGCCATCGGCACCCCTTCGGCGGGAGCGATTTCCTGAATGACTTCCTGCGGGATTTGTCGTTCTGCTTCCATGTCGTTCACCTCCTCTCGATTGATTAAATTTGATTGGTTAATGACTCGATCCGTCCACGAAAAAACCGCCTTCCGGCGGTGGCGGGTGGTGCGATGCGTTACGTCAGCTCAGCGCGTCCCGGCCGCCGGAGGGGCGGTGTCGAGAAGGAGCAGGAGCTGTACGTGCTTGATCACGGTCGCATCGTACCACTGTGGGTATACTGAAGCCATGCCGCGCATCTACACCCGGACCGGCGACAAGGGGCTGACCAGTCTCTACGGAGGCCAGCGCATTCCCAAGCACAAGGTGCGGCTCGACGTGGTCGGCACGCTGGACGAGCTGAACGCCGTGCTCGGCCTGGCCCTCTCCGAGATCAAGCGCAAGGAAATCGCCGGACCGCTGACCGAGGTGCAGAGCCTGCTGTTCAACATCGGCGCGGAAGTCGCCGAGGGCGGCGCCAAGGCCAAGAAGATGATCGACGATTCGTTGCGGGTCGGCCCGATGCACGTCGCCACTTTGGAGCGATGGATCGATTCGTTCGAACAGGACCTGCCGCCGTTGACCACGTTCATCCTCCCCGGCGGCTCCCCGGCCGGTGCCCGGCTGCATCTGGCGCGGGCCATGTGCCGCCGCGCCGAACGGCGGCTGGCGGAACTGTCCGAAAAGGAAGGCGCCAACCCCGCCAGCCTGATGTACCTCAACCGGCTGTCCGACCTGCTGTTCGTCCTGGCGCGGACCGTCAACCACGCGGCCGACGCCCCCGAGCGCACCTGGCAGAAGTGACGGCAGACCGACCATGCTTGCGGACGCTTGCTCGCAAGGTTATCGTGACGGCGTAAGTACCTAACACAAGGAGGGGCTCATGGAAGAGAAAGCAGTAAAGCGCAGCGTATTGCGCGTAATCGGATTGAATCTGATCACGTCAGGGCTGTACGGACTCTATTGGTTCTACGTCACGCGGCAGAAGCTAGATAGCGAACTCGGCGAAGAGCGCTGGATCAAACAGTCACCGGCAGCGCAGCTGTTCGGACCGATGGCCCTCGCACTGGTCGGCGTACCGCTGTCACTCATACTGATCGGCATCCCGATCATTATCGCCGCGGTGGTCCTCGGAGTCCTCGTCGGATACGGGCTCTACCGTGACATCTCGGTATTGCACAAGAAGCAGGGACTCGGCGGTTTTCCGGCGATCTGGTACATCTTGGCCCCGGTCATACTCGGAGTCATTCCGATCCTGAACTTCGCGGCCGGCCTGGTCGGATTGGTACTGTTCGGAATCGTCGTCAGCAAGCTGAACGAGTACTGGGATAAGAAGACCGCCGGACAAGCGACGGAATCCGGATACGGCAGCGGCGAGATCACGGTCATCGTGGTCGGCGTCCTACTCTGGGTGCTGTTCGCGGTACTGGCCGTCCTCGGCGTGTTTACCGCGGCCGTAACCGGCGGCAACACCCCGACCACCGTCCCGAACTACAAGTACGGGTACTAGGCCCGGTCTGTCTGGAACGCTTTAGCGAACGATCTGCCAGCTGACTAGGGTCAACTTCTGCGAAACGTCGCGGATGAAATCGCCGACCTCTTTGGCGGTCCGTGAGTGCTCGGTGGCGATGGATCCGATCGATTCACGTCCTTCGCGCTGGAAGCCGTAGAATTGGTCGAACAGCCGGCGATCTTCTTCGTTGAGGCCGGCTTCGCCGAGCGCCTGACGGAGCTCGCTCAGGTGACGGCGGTGCTCTTCGAAGTCGAAGTAGTCTTCGTCGCCCGGCTCGGTACGATGTTTCCGGAACTTCTCATCCTGGTCCGATAGGTAACCGATTTGCCTGAGCACGTCCGGATCGCCGACGACTCCCCGATCACGATGGCTTTCTACCTCGATCATGCCGGTCGGTCGTTCAGTCGGTTGTTCTGAATTTGTCATGGCTAACTGGAAAATCCTACCGGCTCGGACAGGGGTCGTCAAGTGGATTCGCGATAGAATGACGACATGGCTGACTTCGCGAACTTGAGGGCGGATTTTCCGGCGCTGGCCGGCGGCATCACGTATTTGGATTCCGCCGCGACGACGCAAAAACCGGCCGTGATGATTGAAGCGATGGACCGGTTCTACCGCGAACGCTACGCACCGATCGGCCGGGGGCTGTACACGTCGGCGGCCGCGGCGACCAAGGAATACGAAGCGGCCCGGCAGACCGTCGCGTCGTTCATCGGCGCGGTCGAGCCGTCGGAGGTCGTATTCACCGGGAACTCCACGGAGGCGATCAATCTGGTCGCGCTCGCTTGGGGGCGGAAGAACCTGAAACGAGGCGATGCGCTCCTCCTGACCGAGATGGAACATCACTCGAACCTGGTCCCGTGGCAGCTGCTGGCCAAGGAGCAGGGACTCGAGCTGCGCTACGCGAAGATCACTGCGACCGGGCAGCTGGACTTGGCCGACTTCAAGGAAAAGTCGGCCGGCGCCAAACTGGTCGCGGTTACGCACGCCTCGAACGTGCTCGGCACGATCAATCCGATCGCGGAGTTGGCGGAGCTGGCGCATGAAGCCGGCGCGAAGATCCTGGTGGATGGGGCGCAGGCCGTACCCCAGCTGCCGGTCAGTGTAAGGGAGCTCGGCGCCGACTGGTATGTCTTCAGCGGTCACAAGTGTTACGGCCCCACCGGCATCGGTGTGCTGTGGACGCGGCGAGCGCTGTATGAGGAGATGGATCCCGTCTTCGGCGGCGGCGGGACGGTCAAGGAAGTGACCTTCGCGGAAACCGACTTCGCCGATCCGCCGCCGAAGTTCGAGGCCGGTTCACCGGCGTCGGCGGAAGCGGTCGGCTTGGCGGCCGCCCTGGAATATCTGAGCGGATTAGGAATGGAGCGCGTCCGCGAGCACGCCATGTTCTTGGCCGCGCCAGCCTTGGAAAAGTTGGGAAGCGTCGAGGGGGTGAAGGTTTTGGGGCCGCCCGACCCGAAGGACCGGGTCGGACTGGTCGCGTTCACGTTGGAGGGTGTCCCTTCCGGTGACTTGGCGGCCAGCCTCGATCACGACGGCGTCGCGATCCGCTCCGGGAGGCACTGCACGTATCCGTTGCACAAAACGCTCGGCATCGAATCCAGCGCCCGCGCCAGCTTCGGCGTTTATACGACCGCTGACGACATCGACCGATTACACGAAGTTTTGCTGGCGGCAAAGCAGACGCTTGTCTAGGCGTCCGGCGGCCACCAGCGGTATCGCTCCAGGTCGCAAGTGAATTCCTCCGGATCGACGGCGACCCCTTCCGATTCGACCGCGGTCCGGTGCGCCGGCATCCCGCCGGGATAGCCGGGAGCCATCCGGCCGTGCCGGTTCACGACGCGATGCCAGGGCAGGTCCGGGTCGCCGTAATGCGCTACGAACCCGACGGCCTGCGCTTTGCGGGGCGCGCCGAGCAACGTTGCGATCTGGCCGTAGGCCATGAGGTGTCCGCGGGGAATCTGCTGAACGATTTCCTCGACCTGTCCTCTGAAATTCGGCTCAGTCATTCGAGAGGTATTCGAGCAGCAACCGCGTCCCGAATCCCGAGCCGCCCTTCTTGACGTACCCCGAATCCTTTTCGGCCTCGGCCGGTCCGCCGATGTCGAGATGGACCCAGGGCGTCTTGCCGACGAAGTGCTTGAGCAGAAGCGGCCCCGATAACGTGTAGGCGCGTCCGGATACCACGTTCGAAAAGTCCGCGACCTCGCTCTTGGTCATGTCGTCGTATTCCGAGGGGAACGGCAGCGGCCAGACTTTCTCGCCGGTCCGGTGGCCGGATTCCTCCAGCCGGTTCTCCAGCGCAGCCTTGGTAGAAAAAATCGCGGCGTAGGACGGCCCGAGACTGATGTCCGTGGCGGTCAGCGTCGCCAGGTCGATGATCTCGTCCGGCTTGTCCTTGGCGACCGCGTACGCCAGGGCGTCTGCCAGCGTCAGCCGGCCTTCCGCATCGGTGTTGCCGACCTCGATGGTCTTGCCGTTGAACGTCTTCACGACGTCGCCGGGTTTGTACGCGCTGCCGCCGAGCAAGTTCTCGGTCGCGGGGAGGTATCCGGTCACCGCATGCTTCACGCCGAGCCGCTTCAGCGCGCTCATCGCGCCGAGCACGGCGGCGCCTCCGGACATGTCCAGCTTCATCGATTCCAAACTACCGCCGCGGGACGGTTTGATGTTGATCCCGCCGGAGTCGTAAGTGACGCTCTTCCCGACCAGGACGACATGCTTCGGTTTTTTCCGGCCGCCCGAGGCACCGCCCCGCGGCCGATAGGTCAGCTTGATCAGCTGCGGCGGCTCGTCGGAACCCTTGGCGACGGCCAGGATCGCGCCGAGCCCGGCCCGCCGCATCTCGGCCGGTCCGAGCACGGATATTCCTAGCCCGTGCTTCCGCGCGACCGCTCGGGCTTCCTTGGCGAGTTGCTTCGGCGTCAGGTGAGATGGCGGCTCGTTGGCCAGGTCGCGGGCCAGAATCTGGGCTTCGGCGGTAATGCGGCCGCGTGACAGCCCTCTCTCCAGGTCGCCCGGCTTGTTCCGGCCCGGCAGCAGGAAGTACTCGATCTCCGTCCGCCGGTGGTTCGAGCGATGCCGGTTGAACGCGTAATCGCCAAGCAGCGCACCCTCCGCGATCGCCGCCAGGGTTTCCTGGTCGTAAACCTTGCCGCTGCGATCGTCGCCGATCCGGTACAGATGGTGCGAGCGCGCGGCCTTGACCAGTTCGGCGCTACTGCGGCGGTAGTGATCTGTTTTCCAAGGCGGCTGGTTCACCACCTGGACGATGACGTGCGAGGCCGGGAGCTTGCCGTGGCTGTGCAGGACGAACGTCTGCCCGGCTTTGGTCTTGTACTTCCTTCGCTCGAGTTCCTGCTTGATCGCGCCGCCGAGCTTCTGGTCGAGCGCCTTGGTCAGCGGAGAGGAAAGCTTCTTCTCGCCTTCAATCACCCGCGCGACGATCGCATCGAGTTTGGCTGGGTATTTGGAGACGACGTGAAATTTCATTGGATTCAACCGTAGAATGTAACAGTACCCAGTATATAGGGTATCGGGTACGGCGGAGCATGTGCATGGTGTCGGGGCGTGGCGCAGCCTGGTAGCGCGCACCGTTCGGGTCGGTGAGGTCGCCAGTTCGAATCTGGCCGCCCCGACATCGTGCACAACGTTAGGTACTTTGCCTGTGGTCCGGGGCGTAAACTGTCAGTGTAATGGCGCATTCCGATGACTAAACGAACCTCTCCGACCACCATGGGCCAGGAACTGTTGACCTCCATCGTCGAATCTACCGACGACGCGATCATCAGCCGCACGCTGGACGGCCGGATCCTGACTTGGAACCGCGGCGCCGAGCGCTTGTATGGACACAAGGCGTCCAAGGTCGTCGGGAAACACATCGGGTTCACCTTCCCGAAGGATTTCCCTCCGGACATCGACGACATCAACGAGAAGCTGCGCCGGGGAGAACGGCTCGAGCGCTATGTGACCACCCGACGCCGCAAGGACGGTCGCGAACTGGTCGTCGACCTGACCATCTCGCCGCTGCACGGCCCGGATGGCGAACTGACCGCCGTCGCGATTATCGCCCGCGACATCACCTATCAGAACATGCTGATGAACCGCCAGCGCGAATTCGTCTCGATCGCGTCGCACGAGCTGCGCACGCCGCTCACCGCACTCACCGGTTACCTTGCCCTGGCCCAGAGCACGAAGGACTCGGTCCAAGCGAACGAGTTCATCGGCCGGGCGTTCATGGCCGCCCAGCGCCTGACCAAGTTGGTCGAGGATCTGCTTGAGGTCGCCAAGCTGGAAGAGGAACGTGTCGTGTTGGACGTCACCGAATTCAACCCGACCCGGATCCTCAAGGAGGCGATCGACGAGTTGGGGCTGCCGGCGCGGCAGAAGCAGCTCGAGCTGCGGTTCAAGAACGACCTGACCGCCCGCGACCGGATCAAGGCGGATCCGGTCAAGTTCCATCAGGTCCTCCGGAACCTGCTGGAAAACGCGGTCAAGTATACGCAGGCCGGAGGTCGGGTGAGCGTGACCGCGAGGCCCGCCGCCGGCCTGATCCGGATCCGCGTCCGGGACACCGGCATCGGCATCGACGAGAAGAACCTCGACAAGATCTTCAACAAGTTCTTCCGGGAATATACCGAACTGTCCGTCCACGCCGGCGGGACCGGCCTGGGCCTGTTCATCACCAAACAGCTCGTGGACCGGATGGGCGGTTCGCTGAATATCCGTTCCCGTCGTAAGACCGGAACCGTGGTGACGGTCACGTTCCCCCTGGTTCCTGCCCGGCGGCAACGGACGTCGGTGCGGAAGCGCCCGTCCGCCAAGCGCCGCGGTGCTACAATGCGGAAAAAGAAGTAGCCATACGAAACGACATGCCTCGCAAACTCACTATCAAATCCCCGATCGACGGCGCGACGGTAGGGACCGTCCCGCGTCGGTCGCCCCGCGACGTCCGCGCCGCCTATGCCAGGCTGTCCGCGGCGCAGCGTGATTGGGAGGACGTGCCGCGGTCGGAACGGCTGCGGACGGTCGGGCTGCTGGCTTCGACGCTCCGGAAGCATCGACGGGAACTCGCCGACCTGCTGGTCCGGGAGATCGGAAAGACTCCGAGTGAAGCGGAAGCCGAGGTACTGCGCACGGCGGATCTGGTCGACGGGACCGTCCGCGAGGCCCGGCGGCTGCGCCCCGAGACGATCCGTGATCGACGGCACCGCGGCCGCGTCCAGACGGTGGACCGGGAACCGCTCGGCGTCGTCCTGGCGATCAGTCCGTTCAACTACCCGATCAACCTGTCGATCAGCAAGTTGGCACCGGCGCTGGCCATGGGCAATACGGTGCTCTGGAAACCGTCGACCCAGGGCTCCGTGGTGGCGGCGCGGTTCGTCCGGCGATTGTACGCCGCGGGGTTCCCGAGGCGGCTGCTGACCTTGATTACCGGCCGCGGCGGCGAGCTCGGCGAGGCGCTGGTCGACGATCCGGCCTGCGCGATGGTCGCGATGACGGGTGGCACGGAAACCGGGCAGTGGATCGCGCGGCGGGCCGGCCTGGTACCGCTGCTGCTTGAGCTCGGCGGCAACGACCCGGCCATCGTCCTGGCCGATGCCGATCTCGACCTGGCGGCCAAGCACATCGTCGGCGGTGCCTTCAAGCTGGCCGGCCAACGCTGCACCGCGGTGAAGCGCGTGTACGTCGTGCGCGGCGCGGCGGACCGGTTGGTCCGGAAGATCGACGCCGAGGTCGGGCGCCAGTTCGGTTCGGTGGGAGACCCGCGCGAACATCCGATCGGGCCGGTGATCGATGACGCCGCCGCCAAACGGCAGCGCCGCCTGATCGCCGCCGCCAAACGGCAGGGAGCCCGGGTGATTCGCGGCGGGACCGTCCGCGGACGATACGTGGAACCGACCGTCCTCGACCGCGTCCCGCACCGTTCGCCGGTCGTCGGCGAGGAGCAGTTCGGTCCGGTGCTGCCGATCGTCCGCGTGAAGGATGTGGACGAGGCTGTCCGATTGGCCAACGATACCGAGTACGGACTGCAAGCCAGCATCTTCACCCGCAACGCGCCCCGGGCGAAACGTCTTGCCAGCCGGATCGAAGCCGGCGGCGTCCACCTCAACGGTCCCGACCAGCGCGCCCCGGACGATTTCCTGTTCACCGGACACAAGGCGTCCGGCCTGGGAGCCCAAGGTATCCGCTTCGCCCTGGAACGGATGAGCCAGCCGAAGGCGATCGTCACCAATCCCTAGCGCACCCGGGTATTAATGCGGGCGCCCGCGGGCCCTTGACAAAAGGGTCCATTTATGTTTCAATGAAGCAATTTTTGCGAGAAGACATAACCGATGAAACGCACACAAATAAAAAGTAGGTTCCGGTTCAGCGCCCTCTTGGCGTTCGGCCTGGCGTTCGGCCTGGCGGCAACCGGACCGGTCGTGCCGGCGAACGCTTCCGAAGCGTTCGGACAAAGCCAAGGTGCGGAGCCGGTCACCCGGGACGAGCGGCAGCTGGACGCGCTGGACGGTGAGATTCTCTCGCTGACGGAACGCGTGCCGGTGCTCAAGCAACGGATCGCCGAGATGAAGCGGCTGCAATCCGAGACCGCCGCCAACGTCGCCGATGCGGAACGGGACGAGCGGGAACTCAAGTCCCGGCTCGAGCAAGCCGCCGCCGCCTACCGCGGATCAATCGACACCCTGAAGGAAGCCGTGCAGATCGATTACGAAGCCGAGGACCGCGGCGTCGTCGAGCTGGCGGTGGAGACCGGCAGCATCAGCGAAACCATGAGCCGCGAAAGTTAT
Source organism: bacterium (assembly GCA_030699935.1). Lineage (GTDB taxonomy): Bacteria > Patescibacteriota > SICC01 > SICC01 > SICC01 > JALYJZ01. Next base: position 16,033 of record JAUYKS010000012.1, read on the forward strand.
CGTGCGGCGATCGGCGCGCGTTTGGAGCAGTACGCGAAAGACGCGGAAAACGCCGAGTCGGAACTGCGCTCCCGCCAGGACCGGCTGACCGGAGTAATCAGTTCGCTCGAGGTGTTACAGAGACAGCAACGCGAACTGGCCGAAGGACTTGAGCAGCAGCAACGCGAGCTGGCCGAAGCGATCGGGAACCGCGAGGACGAAGCGGAGTATCTCCGCAAGCGCATCGCGCGGGCCAAGGCGGTCCGGGCCGGCCTGCTGGCGGGTGTCCTCGGCGGCGAGTTCGAAGATGGGGAACGGGTCCGCCGCGGGAGCGTGATCGGATTCGAAGGATCCACCGGATTCTCGACCGGCTGCCACACCCACTTCTCCGTGATCGACGGCGGGCGCTGGGCCGACCCCGCGCTATACTGGCGCGAGTTGCGCAAACCGGAGGGCAACCTGACCCAGCCGTTCGGGATGACGAGCTGGGCGAAAGGCGGCGCCTACGGCGGCAACATCCATAACGGGATCGATTTCGTGCAGGGATGCGGCAGCCCGGTCCGCGCCGCCGCGGACGGCACGATCATCCGGGATATCCGCGGTGACGGGTCCGGCTTCGGCCATTACGTGATGATCCGTCACGAAGGCGGCATCGTCACGCTGTACGGGCACCTGATCTAAACGCCGTACTTAAACGCCGTATTTCTTCCGGTTGGCGTCGTAGATTTCCTTGAACAACAGGAGCTGGGCGCCGGATCCGAACAGAACCGTGACGAAGGCGACCAGGGGTCCGACGCCGGGCACGGCGGTCAGCAGGTAGTAGAGCGCGAGTCCCAACGTGCCGGCTCCGAAGACCGGCCAGAACCGGTCGGGCAGCTTCCGGATCGCCACGCTCCCTATCGCCAAGGCCACGAAGACCTTGGCGCTGTAGAGCACCAGTGCGTATCCGAAGACCGTCAGGAAACTCAGCGGGAGTCCGACGAGCGAGATCAACAGGATGCCGGCCAACAGCGGGGTTATCAGTACGAAAGCGATTCCCGCCAGCAGGCTGATTCCCGGCCGGCCGCCGATCAGGGCCGATGCCCGAACCGCGGCGCGGCGCGCGTAGAGCAGGATACCGAGCAGCAGCAGCACCGAAGCGAGGAACCAGAATATCTGCCCATTCAATTGATCGAGGAAGGATTGGCGTTCTTTCTCCCGTTTGGTGAAGTCGACGGAGCCGCCGACTTCCGCGCCCCGGTCGCGGGCAAGCTCCTTCGTACCGGTATACGTGACGTCGCCTTTGATCCGCGAGGTATCGGACAACCGGAAACGGCTGCCCGTGTTCGCTGTCAGATTTCCGCCGATCCGGCCGGAAACCAACAACTTGTCCGCACCGACCTTCGCGTCCCGGCCGACCGCACCGGCCAAAGCAATACTCTCGCCGTAACCGATCGCGTCGCCCGTCACCCTCGCTCCCCGGTCGATCGTAACGCTCTCCCCGAGGAAGATGATGTCCCGGCCGATCCGTCCCGAGTCCGAGACGGTCACGTCCGAGCCCGCCGTACGCACCGAGCCTCCGACCGCGCCGGTTATCCGGACTTTCGAGCCGGCCGCCCAGACGTTCCCCGTCACCCGCCCGGCGACGGTCACGTCCGAACCCATTGCGATCACGTCTCCTTCGACGGTACCGATGATCGTGACGGTCTCGCCGGCGGCGTAAAGGTCATCCTTCACGATCTGGCCGCGGCCCACGCTGATGATGTCGCCGCTGCGCCCGGTCGCCGCCTGGGCGGTCGCCGGGACCAGCGCCAATCCGCCGACCAAGGCACCGATCAAGACACCGGCCAAGAGGAACTTTGTCAGAACGAGCCTTGTCACGCCTCTCACTATACGCCCCTCAAATAGCAACAAGCGACCGGGCCAAGGGGGCAAGCCCGATCACTCGCTGCAGGTGCCCCTGGAAGTGTGCCGTCTCCAGAAGCCAGCCAGCGTAGCAATAACTACGATGGTTGTCAACAAAATGTTTTTCAAAAATGTTTTTTAGATTTTCAGATTTTCAGCTCTAGAACCGGGACAGCAGCTTGTCGTTCTCTTGGGAGAGCTGGCTGAGCAGATGGCGGATCTTCTGGGAATCACGCCGGTTCGGTTTCTCGGCGGCCAGCGCTTCGAGCATGTAATCGATATCCTCGTACTCCTCGAGCAGGACTTTGAGCAGGTGTTGTACGTAGACGGTTTTCATAGGGACTTCTTTAGGGGCAAAAATAGGGGACAAAAAAACAGCCACTGGCTGTGTCTGTTTCTTCATATCTCACAATGAGGGACTCGTATTATGCGCCCGCGCCGGCGTATATGTCAAGCCTGGTCGGTATCTCCCGGCGCCCGGCCCCCGTCACTTTTTAGCCGTGGCCTTGCGTTTGGCCCGCGTGCCGAGCGTCGTCTTGATCTTGCCGACGATGTCGTCGGGCAAGTGGAACGTCTTCACTAGGAACTCCTTGGCGCCAAGCGACAGGGCCAGCCGCTTGTCGCTGTCCGCCCGCTCCCCGCCAAGGTTGGTCAGGACGATCACGGGGATCTGCTTGGTGACCGCCTGCTCGCCGAGTTTCTTCAGCACCTCGAAGCCGTTCATTTCCGGCAGCATGATATCGAGGAGGATCAGGTCGGGCTTTACGCGCCGGGCCAAGGCCAGCCCCTCCTTGCCGTCCGTGGCTACGCTGACTTGGAACGCCTCTAACTCGAGCTTCGTCTGATAGAGCTCGGTGAGCATCGGATCGTCTTCGATGAGTAGGATATGGCCGCTAGCTTCCACCATAATCACCAATGATGGGACGGAATGGCCTTTCCGTCAATGGCGCTTTTCCCAGATTGGCATTTGGGAGTTGTGACAAATCCGCTCACGCGTATCATGTCTACTACTATGGCGTTCACGTTCTCACCGCCGTTCGCGCGTACCGTGGTCAACCAGGTCATGAGCCTGCTCGGCCGGGACGTCACGTTGACGGACAAGGAGGGCACGGTGCTGGCTTCGTACAATCCTGACGCGGTGGACACCCGGCTCGAGATCGGCAAGGCCGCTGCGGCTTCGGACCTCATATCGCTGGAGGACGGCGTGGCCTTCAACGTGACCAACGACGGCTCGCCGGTCGGCGTGCTGGTCATCCACGCGGACGCCAAGACCGTCAAGGACACCGTCCCGATGACGCGGAGCCTGGTCGAGCTGCTGATCGGCCGCGAGGCGGACCGCGGGGTGCCCGGTAACCTCGACCAAGTGCTCTGGCAGTTCTTCCACGCCACCACCGACGCCGAACGCGAACGGCTGCTGAACGACAGCCAATTGCTCGGACTCGACCTCACCAAACCGCGGTTCGTGGTGTTGGCTTCGATCCCGGGCTTTGCCGACAGGCTGACGGGCAGCAAGGACAAGGAACTGGTGATCGAACGCATCCGCGACCGCCTGAACCGCGAGATCACGGCGATGTTCCCGACCACCGGCGACAACGCCATCTCGTATTTCGGTCACGACGAATTCCTGATCCTGAAGGACGCGTCCCGCGGCGAGGAAACGAGGGAACTGTTCCGGAAGAAAAGCGACCGGATGCTGTCGAACCTGGGTGTCGAAGGCGTCACGGCCGGCATCGGGGGCATCTATCCGGGGGTCAGCGGGCTCAACAACTCGTTCTCCGAGGCCGACTCCTCGCTCCGGCTCGGCCGGAAGCTGCATGGGCCGGGCCGGGCGTACGAAGTGGGCGACCTCGGGCTGTACGTGGTGTTCGGCAACGTCCCGCGGGACCGGCAGATCGTCCTGGCCAAGCGCCGTCTGGCCCCGTTGCTCCGGGACGAGCACCTCACCAAGACCGTCCGCGCGTATTTCGCGGCCAACCTCAACCTGACTCGCGCCGCCAAGGAACTCCACGTCCATCGCAACACGCTGATCTACCGCCTGCGCAAGATCAAGGACCTGATCGAGCTCGACCCCGAGACTTTCGATGACGCCGTCCAATTGAAGATGGCCCTGTCGCTGCTTGATTTGTCCTGACCACCGGCCCCTGGAATTTTCGTAACTTTGCCCAATGCTCGCTCGTCCGGACGTGGTATGGTATGGTCTGGTTCGGATAGTTGATAATCAGTTGATTGCTTACGTAATTTACTAAATTCATTAGAGAGATGGCGAAGATGGCAAAAAGAACGACAACGCGAACGCGCAAGAACAAGGCTCCGACGAAAACCGCCGCGAAGACCGGGATCGCCCGGCGCGGATTCGCGTCGATGAGCGCGGCCCGGGTGCGTGAGGTCGCGGCCAAAGGCGGCAAAAAGACCGCCCAAGGTCACGACATGGCGATGATCGGGCAGTCCGGCGGCCAAGCCACGGCCCAGCGCGGCAGCGCCTACTTCGCGCGGATTGGGCGCCTCGGCGGCCGGGCCGGCAAGCGCGGGCCCGCCAAGCCGGCCGAGTGACTCCTGACGGCTCCTGACGGATGTTACAACGGCCGATTCATAATCGGTCCGGTTTTTGGCGTTTTCTCCATCGAGCCGGCCGCCTCGGCCACGTATCGTGGGACATGGACGACAGGGCGTCCATTCACAATAGGTCTTCGCAGGGCAACTCCTACAAGTAATGTCACATCGGACCCGTGACTCCCGTCGACCCGTGGGTCGCCGGGGCACCGGACCACTTAGCATCACAGGGTTCCGCTCCTCAAGACCAATCAGCCGCGAGAAGAGGCCCCGACAGTATCGGGGCCTTCGTGGCGTGCGGGTTTCAAGGCGAAGAGGGGTTGAGGCACCGGCTTGCCTCCAGGTTTGCCTTCCGGTTTGGTCAAGCGATACACCGGCAGCGGCCGGCCCCGGGGCACCGTCTGGCCTTCCGGCAACCGGATCGCCAGGATCGGGCCGACCATCAGGTTGGTGAGGACGGTCTGGGCGATCAGGATACTCTCCTTAACCAGGTGCTTTTTTCCGGTCGCAATGGTCACGTGGTAGGTGCCGATCGGGTCGCGGTGCCAGTTCCAGGTGGTCTGGCCGCTGGCGCACAGGCCCCGCCGCTCCAGGATTGCCAGCACGACGTGCTCGAACACGTGGCCGAGCTCGGTGTTTTCCAGCTCCTCGACGAACGGCAGGCCGCTGCGGTTGTAACAAATATGCTCCCGGAGCGAGGGGAGCATGTCGAGAAGGTGGTTGCGGAGGCGCTCGACCTGGGAACTGTAGAGGGAGTGACGGAACCGGACCGTAATCCGGGTATGCCGCGGGAAGAATGTGATGGCGCTGATTTCCATTGCCATAATCTTTCCTAGAGTCTTTCCTGAGCCTATCCAAGGTTCAAGGTAGGTTGCCACATCTAGGGGGTCAATCCACATCTATCCACAATATGTGGAACATTTCTGTGGCTAATTTCCATATCTCCTGCCTGGGTCTTGCACTTCGCCGCCTGGGGAGCTTGTCTTTGGATTTTTCGGATTTTTTAGCCGGGCCAGGCACGGGCGGTGTATAGTAAGCAGCAATGGCGGTCAATCCAGTGCTAAACCAGTCGCCGAACCGGATCCGGAACGCCTTCCTGATGGGCATCGGCTTCGGGGTCGTGGCGGCGCTGATTCTCGGCGCCTTGATCCGCGGCAACGCGGCCAGCGCCGATGATCTCAAGGGCGTCGAGGAGCGCCTGACCGCGATCGAGGAGAAGCTGGCGACGCCGACCCCGGCGCCGAAACCGAGCGCGGCGGCGGAATCGCTGACGCTCAGCGCGGTCAACGAATCTTCGGAGAAGTACATCGGCAAGACCGTCGAATTGTCGGGCAAGGTGTCCAGCGAACACCAGGGGGTCGGCTTCATCCTGGTCGACGCGGACGGCAGCTACCTTTGGGTGCATACGAACGCGAACATCCCGGAAAGCACGGCGACGGTGAAGGGCAAGGTCGTCAAGCTGACCGACCAGCTGGCGGAGTGGAAGAACGAGACCGGCTGGCCCGCCAACGACACCACCCTGACCTCGCGGTTGCGTGAGGAAGTGATCTTCGTCGAGGCGGAGGACGTGTCCTGATGCCGGGCCTGGTGATCAGCTGGATCGTCGTCGGGGCGGCGGCGGGACTGATGACCTACCTGCTTTCGCGCCGCCGCCTGCCGGGCGGGTTGTTTGCGAACCTGGCCGTCGGAATCCTGGGCGCGCTGATCGGCGGTTACCTGATTTCCGACACCACCGGCACGGACATCGCGCGCGGCGCGGTGACCTGGGGCATCCTGGCCGCGACCGCGGTGGCGGCCGTGACGGTCTCGATCATCGTGCAGGGCGAGGCGAGCGTAAGACGTGCTCGTCAGCAGGACGTTGCTGGCAAGCGGTGATCTGAAGCGTTGCGCGGTGGGCCCGCTAGGATTTGAACCTAGGACCGCCCGGTTATGAGCCGGGTGCTCTAACCGCTGAGCTACGGGCCCGCACCTACAGCTTATAGCGATTAGCTGGGGGCTAATAGCGGCGGTAAGCTGGACCTATGGCGGATCGCATGGATTGGTTGAAGCGGCGGACGATCACGGTCTTCGGATTGCTGATCTTCGTCTACCTGCTGCTGGGCTCCGGCAAGTTGATCTACGAGAACTACCGCGTCCATCAGGACGAGAAGATCCTGGCGCATGAGGTCGACGAGCTCGAGCAGCGGAACCTCGAGCTGAAGAGCCTGCTGGCGTATTACCGCACCGACTCCTACAAGGAAAAGGAAGCGCGGGCCCGGCTCGGATACCAGCAGCCCGGCGAGCGCGTGGTCGTGGTGCCGCGTCCGAAGAACGAGGAACTGGTCAGCATCACCCAGCCCGGCGAGCGCGCCCAGCCGGCCACCCCGCCGTCGAATCCGGAGCAGTGGTTGGAATATTTCTTTGGCAAAGGCTGAGCGTGCAGGTATACTCGGTCAGTTATGAGTGAGAAGTACATCGGCATAGATATCGGCGGGACCTCGGCCCGGATCGCCGAATTCGAGAGCCTGGAGTCGGACAAGATCGAACGACGGCAAGACTTCAAGATCAGCGGCCGATACGAGGAGGACCTCAAGCGGCTGATCGATTCGATCAAGAAACTGGTCGGGGATGACAAGGCGGCTGGCATCGGGCTGGGAGTGGCGGGAGAACATGCACCCGACCGGTCGCGGCTGCTGCACTCGGCGCACCTCAAGGACTGGGGCGAAAAACCAATCCGCGACGACCTGGTCTCGGAATTCGACTGTCCCGTCGAACTGCTCAACGACGCGGAAGCGGCCGCCTGGGCGGAAGCGGCTTTCGGCGGTCACGAGGAGGACTTCTGGTTTCTCACCTGGGGCACCGGACTCGGCGGCAGCATCGTCGAGCAGCGTCCGGGCGGCCCTCACGTCGTCGCGTCCGAGCCGGGCCACCACGTGATCTGCTGGGAGGAGTCCGGCCCGCTCTGCAATTGTGGACGCCGCGGCTGCTTCGAGTCGTACGTCGGCGGCGCGTACCTGGAGCGGCATTACGGCAAGCCGCCCGCCGAGCTTTCGGACGAAGAGTGGAACGAAGTCACCGATTGGTTCGCGCGAGGCCTCTACAACCTCGTGCGGATATATCCGGTCGGCGAAGCCGTGCTGGGCGGCGGCGTGACCGACAAGCAGTCGCGGCATCTACCGGAGATCGAACGGAAGACTAACGAGCATCTCAAGAACGTCGGCACGGTGAAGGTGTCCAAGGCCTCCCACGGCGAGGACGCCGGCGTGGTCGGCGCCCTAGCCTCGCTCCGGCAGGACTAGTCTGCTACGGTAGACCGTTATGAAAACACCGCCCGTCCTGGAGGAACTTTCGGAGGCTTCGCTCGAAGCTTCGATGCAGCGGCGCGCCGAGATTCCGCCGACCGTTCTGATCGAACGGACGGAACGCTGGCGCGACCGCGACGGTTGTTTCGGGCGGGCGCTGGCGGCGGAAGGCATGTCCGTGATCGCCGAGTACAAGCAGGCGTCTCCCTCCGAGGGAAGCATCCGCGACGCGACGCCGGAGACGATCGCGGAATTGTACGCACCGGCTGCCGCGATCTCCGTCCTGACCGAGAAAAGCCGCTTCGGCGGATCACTGGAGAACTTAGCCGCGTTGCGGGAATTGACCGACCTGCCGCTGCTGCGCAAGGACTTCATCACCCACCCGTACCAGCTGCTCGAGGCCAAGGCGGCCGGTGCCGACGCGGCGCTTCTGATCGCCAGCAAGTTGGATACGCCCGAGTTGCAGTTGCTACGGGAGTACGCCGAGGCGTTCGGTCTCGACGCGCTGGTGGAGGTGCACGACCGCGAGGACCTGGACCGCGCCGTGCGGGCCAGCGCGAAGATCATCGGCATCAACAACCGGGACCTGCGGGCCAAGGGACTCCCGACGAACACTGTCGTGACCGGCAGGCTGCTGGATGCGGTTCCGCAGGACGTCATCGTGGTTACCGAAAGCGGATTCGGACTTGATCCGGACTCGCGGCAACAATTGCGCAAGTACAACGCTCGCGGCGTTGACGCGGTATTGATCGGCACCGAACTGATGCGCTCACACGATCCGACCGCCGCAATCGAATTACTGAAAAAGCTCGGCTGTTCGCGTAGTACGGCGGGAAACCGCTTTCATTGACGGCCACGCCGCCGCCTTTCTATACTGGTAACTCGGCACGGTAAAAAACGATCGTGCCCTTAAGCGTTGCGGGGTGGAGCAGTGGCAGCTCGCGTGGCTCATAACCCGAAGGTCGCGGGTTCGAATCCCGCCCCCGCTATTTCCAGAAGGCCCGCTACGGCGGGCTTTTCTCGTCCCCGGCCCTCCGAGCGGCTGCGGCCGATCGGCGGTTCATCTAACAGCCATCTAACAAGCGGTGGCACTTGATGCCCTTCGTTTCCCTTGCTGCACCTGTCGTTTCGCGCCGGGTACGCGGACAAGGAAATGGAAATTGACTTCTCCCCGGTTCGAGCGTAGCTTGGACTGCTGGCGCCTTCCCTGTCGGCACGCACCTTCTCAGTGCCTGATTTCCGGAACAGGCTTCGTCGAACCCGGCGACGCCCGACCGGAAACCAGCAACAAGGGAGGCTGCGATGCATTTCGGCAAGAACCTCCAAGCCCTGCGGGAAGATCGCCATCTGTCCCTGGAGGAACTCGCTCAGCGTGCGGGGCTCGCCAAGTCGCATGTGCGGTACCTGGAACATGGAGAGCACGCGCCTGGTCCTGCCACGCTCCGGCGTCTTGCTGATGCCCTCGGCATTGACCAGCAGGAACTCCGTGACAACTAAGGCGCCAAGGCCCTTGGACGATGCCTGTGCTGCGACAGCAGTCCGTCCCCAGATTTCGCGCAAGCGATTCAAATCTGGAACAGGCGCCCCCCTAGAGCAATCTCTGTAGCAGGTGGCACTAGGAGGCCGCTGCGTCCCGCCTTCGGAGGGAGGCGCAATGATGACGGGCGTGGAGATGCAAGAGAAACTGTTGCGCCGTGGCCTAGGGGAGTTGAATCAAGCCAATCGAGAGTTCCTGCGTGGAAATCTCCGTCTCACCCACAACCATGCCTCGCTGGCGAGTGATTGTCTCTCGGACCAGAGGCTCGAAATGCAGGAGCGCAAGGTTGAAGCCGCGCTGATTCAAGGAAGATCGGCTCGCATGATGGCAAACCTTGAAGTTGCCGAGAATGCGCTCCGCCGGGCACGACGCTTGAGTTGGCGCGGTATCGACCCCGTTGACTGCTTGCATCCGGCGATTGAGTTGGAGCTGTTGCAGCTTGAGGAGGCGCGTGGCCAATTTACACAGGCTTGCCACGACTACCAGGCTTTGAAAAGAAAACTTCGTCCATGGCCGGACCTCCGGCTGGTCGCGGAAACGCGGGCACTTGCCTGTGCGGTGAAGACATCCGACTTCGATTCGGCCAAGAGGCTCAATAGCGGACTCGAGCTTGTACTGCCGGGTTTCAATATTCGAGAGGAATGCGGGGCACGCCGATGGCAGGCTATCTACGGGATACGCCGTGGTGACTTTCCTTTTGCCGAAGAGCGGCTTGAGGATGCCGGGCGGGTGGCCGACAACCTTGGGGCGCCACTTGAG